>PMKX01000175.1 GCA_003158705.1 Actinomycetota bacterium | reverse complement strand
AGTCTGATCGCAGATGTCCCACGAATCGAAGCCGGCGGCCCAACGCTCGAGCTGCGCTTCGTCTACCAAGGAAGGGTCGTCGATCATGCCGGCCAGGAGCTGGGCCTCGTGGTTGCCGGTCTCCCAGAGTTCCAGGGCCAGACGATGATCCGTGCCTATGGGCTTGGCGATGCGGCGCAGCTCGGTGACCGACACGCCGAACGCACTCGTGGTGTTGATGCCGTAGCGAGCCATGCCGGCGCGGTTCTCCTCGCTGCCGCACCGCGCAAGCAGCGCCAGCACCTCCGCGCACGTCACCCGGGCTCCCCAGAAGTCCTAGTAGTTGGAGAACGCCCAGGCGTACGAGGTGGTCCACCACGCTGGCCCACGGCCGAGGTGCAGCGCCAGCGCCGTCGCCCTGATCTGCGCCGCTCCGGCGAAGATGCTCTGGTGCCGCCATGGGTTCCAGGACCCTGCCCACGTGCCGGGCGCGTATTGGTACAGGCCCAGGAAGGCGCCGCCGTTGCTGGCCGTGGCAGAGCCGCCGGACTCGATCATCATGAGCCGGAACATGCCCGCAGCGCTCAGACCATACTTGCCGGCAGCCGCCGTGATGAGCGGCCACCACTGCCGCCCACCGACGCGCGCGGGTACTACGGACGGAGCGTCGCTCGCGGTCCGCATGCGGCGCTGCTGGGCCAAGGCGACCACGCTGGCTCTTGCCTGGGCCACCATGCGCCGGCGGTCGGCCAGAGCGACGCGGATGGCCTGCACAGAAGCGGCACGCTCGGCGACCACTCGCTGAGCCTCCGCCTGGGCCCGGAACAGGGCCGTGCTGCGCTGCACGAGCTGGTGGCGATAGGCGACGAGGTCGCCGACGATGGCCGCGTTCTGGACGTTCACGCGGCGCACCATCTCCATGCCTGAGACCATGTCGCTGAAGGTAGATGAGGCCAGGAGTACGTCGAGCACGTTGGCGTTCTGCTGCTTGTAGGCCGCCACGACGCTGCTGCTCAAAGCAGAGCCGGCTACGTCCAGGTTGTGCCGTGTGACATTGAGAAGACGGCCGTTGGTGCGCACTTGCTGGTCTATGGTCGCCAGCCGCGCGGTCGCCTGCGCGTAGCTCGTCACCGCAACGCCGATCTTGGCGTCGAGACCGGCGACCTGCCGCGAAAGCCGCTGCGCCTGGCTGCCCAGTGAAGGGCTTGCCTGCGCCTGCGAGGGAGCGAGCACGACCGGCACGAAAGTGAGCAGCGCCAGCGTAAGGCAGGCGAACATGAAGCTGAGAACTCGCCTGGCGCAAGAGAACATGACGACACGGTACGTAGTGTTCAACCAGGTCTCCTTGGGTCGCCGAACCCTATCAAAGTGGCCCTGTCTCTTACAATCATCCACGGTCCCTGGAGAGTGGACGATAGCCTCTGCGCCGGCCTACCGTTGCCGTGCACGCTCCGCGACGGGGACGCCGGCGAATCCGCTACCGGACCTTGCGTCGATGCGCCTCTCATGAGCAGGATGCAGCGAGCGCTGCATCCTCGGTCGGCCGCGCGGCTGCGTGGCGAGGTCCGATCCCGGGAGGGACCATGTGGGCGATCGTGATCAAGGAGTTCCGCCAGTTGCGTCGCGACCGGCGCCCGCTGGCGATGCTGTTCATGCTGCCGTTCCTGTTTCTGATCGTCTTCGGGGACGCAGCCAGGGCCGTGGTCGCCCTGGTCATGCCGACCACGTCGGGCGCCGCTCCCCAGGTGCTCATCCACGGCACCGAGCGCTTCGCAGCCGACACTGCGGTGCCGGCCACGTTCGAAGAGACATTCGTATCGCTGAGTAGTCCGCACGCAAACCCAGGCCACGCGCCACAGACGAGCGTGCCCGACACCGGGAGTCATTCGTGAACGCAGCCGACATCGCCCTCGACAACGGTCATCCGCACAAGTGGCTGATCCTCAGTGCCGTCTCACTCGGCATGTTCATGGCCCTGCTCGACGCGACGATCGTCAACATCGCCATCCCGGCCATCATCACGGACCTGCACACGACGCTCACCAAGGTGTCGTGGGTGCTCAATGCCTACAACCTGGCCATGGTGGCGTTCTTCTTGTCCATGGGCCGCATCGCCGACAGGTATGGCCAGAAGCGCGTCTTTCTCGGTGGCATCATCGTCTTCACCCTCTTCTCTCTGCTCTGCGGATTCTCGCCGAACATCTACTGGCTGATCGTCTTCCGCGTCGGTCAGGCGGTGGGCGGCGCCGCCATGGCACCGATCTCGCTCTCGATTCTGATGGGAGCCTTCCCCAAGCGCCAGCACGGCCAGGCGGTCGCGCTCTGGGGCGCCCTGGGCACCGTGGCCGCAGCCATCGGCCCCACACTCGGCGGACTGCTCGTCACCTACGTGAGTTGGAAGTGGATCTTCTTCGTCAACGTGCCGATCGGCGTGGGCGCCCTCATCTTCGCCCTGGCGGTCGTTCCCGAGGTGCGGCGCGCCGAGGGCGGCCAGGGCATCGACCTGGTCGGCATCCTCCTGGCCGCCGGTGGACTCTTCTGCTTCACCCTCGGGCTCATCCAGGGTAACGACTGGGGCTGGACCTCGGCACGCATCGTCGCTCTTCTCGTCGTCGCGGTGGCGACCTTCCCCGTCTTCTACTGGTGGGAGACACGCCGCCAGGACCCGATGTTCGACTTCCGCCTGATGCGCATCCGCTCGTTCGCCGCCGCCAACACGGCGCAGGCGGGCATCGGCACGGCCATGGGCGGCGCCATGCTGCTGCTGGTCATCTTCATGGTGACGGTCATGGGATACAGCGAGCTGCGGGCGGCACTCGTGCTCACCTTCATGCCGGCCACCGCCATGGTGGTCGCGCCCGGTGTGGGCCGGCTCATCGACCGCCGAGGGCCGCGCTATCCGGCCGCCTTCGGCGCGGGGTGCTTCGCCGTCGGACTCTTTCTGCTCGCTCAGATGGGCGCCAGCGCGCACTGGTACGACATCGCCTGGCGCGTCGTCATCCTCGGCGCCGGCATCGGATCGGCCATGCCCACGCTGGCGGCCGCCTCGATGGGCTCGCTGCCACCCGAGGCCGGCGGCGTCGGCTCGGGAGCACTGGCCACCCTGCGCCAGATGGGCTTCGTGCTCGGCGTCGCCATCAGCGTCTCGATCTTCGCGCACACCATCGCCGCCAACGTGACTTCAGCGACCCGGCAGGCGACGGACTTGGTCGCCGCCCAGACGCAGATCACGCCGCAGACCAAGGCACAGATCATCAGCAGCCTCAAGACCAACGCTGCCGCCGCCCAGCACGGCGGCAGCAATCCCGCTGCCCACCTGCAGGATCCGGTGGGGCAGCTCCCGCCGCCGCCGCCGGGCACCCCGCCGGCGGTCGCTCAGCAGATCAGAGCCGGCCAGGCGAAGCTGGCGGCCGAGATCGGCAGCATCTACAAGTCCACCATCGTCAAGGCCTTCGATTGGCCGTTCTACGCCGGCGCCTTGGCCGCCTTGCTCACCATCTTCCCGGCGTTGCTCACCGGGCGGCGCCTGGGCGAGCACGAGGGACACCATGAGATGAGCCGCAGCAAGCGCCTGGCGCAAGGTCGCTGACGCGCCACAGGCCGGAAGAGGCCAGGTCACTCGTAGTGGATCGCCTCAAGAATGCTGATGCGGGACGCCCGCCGCGCCGGTAGCACGGCCGCGACCACACCGACCATGGCCGCCACCACAAGGAAGATGAGCAGCTGCGCCCAGGGGACCGAGAAAGTGATGCCCTGACTCGCCACGCGCGAGGTCACCACGTAGGCGAACAGCACGCCGAGCGCCGTCCCCAGGACCCCGCCGATGACCGAGGTGATGACGCTCTCGTAGCGGACGATGCGGCGCATCTGACGCCGGGTGGTGCCGATGGCGCGCAGCATACCGATCTCGCGCGTGCGCTCGTACACCGTCAGCACCAGCGTGTTGACGATGCCGAAGAGCGAGATGATGACGCTCACGGCCAGCAGCGCGTACAGCATGCTCAGAAGCTGGTTGACGCTCTTCTTCACGGCGTCGGTGTACTGCGTCTTCGTCTGCACCTGTGCCGTGGGGTAGGCCGCCATGGCCGCCTTCAGCCCGGCCTGAACCTGCGCCTGATCCGCACCAGGCGTCGTGGTGGCCAGGATCCAGAACGGGTCTCGCTGGGTCACTGGGGCGAGCGCGTCGTAGGTGGCCTGGTCGATCACGAACCCGGTCGCCAGAACGGGGTCGCGATACTCGCCGACGACCGTGAACACGACGCGCTTCCCCTGCAGGGTGAGCGCGTTGAACGTGCCGCCGACGGAGAGCTTGTGGGAGACGGCGAACTGCTCCTCGACCAGCGCGCTGTCGCCTTGCAGCCGGCCAAGCAGCTGGTCGCTGCCGCCCTTGATCCAGTGGAAGCGCCACATACTGCCGAATGTCGTCGGGTCGACGGCAAAGAGGTTGGTCGTGCCCTTCCCGTTCACGCGCACAGGCGCCGTGATGACCGAAGCCGCGTGGGCGACTCCAGGCACCGTGTACACCGTGTTCATCGCCGACGCCGGGATAGTCTGGCCTTGCTTGTCGCTGATCACGAAGGGCGCCTGCACTTCTCTGTCGACGCTGTCGACGAACGAGCTCTTCAGGCCTTGCGCGAACACGGCCACGAAGACGACCACGGCGAGCCCGATCATGAGCGCCGCCGCGGTGGCCGCCGTGCGCGCTGGGTTGCGGGCCGCGTTCTCGCGCGCCAGGCGGCCCGAGCTGCCGAACACCTTGGCCAGCGGCCAGCCTATGGCCTTGGCCAATGGCCGCACGACATACTTGACGACCATGGCCACCGCCACGAACAGCAACACCACGCCAAGGCCCATCTCGACGAGCCGCTGGGTCGTGGTCGCATGGACGACGAAGCCCGACACGAGGAAGGCCACGCCGGCGGCAGCGACAAGGCCCGCGATGTACGGCGTGAAGCGGCTGAGCCGCGACGGCGGCAGCGTCGCGCCCTCTTGCAGCGCCGCGACCGGCGGCACACGCGTGGCGCGCAGAGCCGGCATCAATGCCGACACGACGGTGACGCCGATGCCGATGACCAGCGACACGATGACCGTACGCGAGGCCATGACGATGCCCGAGGTCGGGATGTCGGCGCCCACAGCCTTGAAGAGCGCGTTGATGCCCTTGGCTATGCCCACGCCGGCGCCTAAGCCTAGTAGCGAGGCGGCGAGGCCGAGCAGGAGCGCCTCGCCGAGCACGCTGAGCAGCACCTGGCGGCGCATCGCACCCAGAGAGCGCAGCATGGCGAACTCACGCAGCCGCTGCGCCACCGTGATGGAGAAGGCGTTGAAGATGATGAAGGCGCCGACGATCAGGGCCACACCGCCGAAAGCGAGCAGCGCCGGCCTGAG
>PMKX01000185.1 GCA_003158705.1 Actinomycetota bacterium | reverse complement strand
GCTCGACACCTGGTTCAGCTCGGCTCTGTGGCCGATCGCGACGTGGGGCTGGCCGGACCAGACGCCGGACTTGGCGTATTTCTATCCCACCAGCGTGCTCACGACGGCGCGCGAGATCATCTTCTTGTGGGTGGCCCGGATGGTGATGATGGGCCTGGAGTTCGTGGGCGAGATCCCGTTCCGCGACGTGTACATCCACTCGGTGATCCAGGCGGCCGACGGCCGGCGCATGAGCAAGAGCCTCGGCAACGGCGTCGATCCCCTGGCGATGATCGACAAGTACGGCGCCGATGCGACACGGTTCGGGCTGCTGCTCATGTCGAGCACCCAGGACGTGCGTTTCTCGGAAGAGAAGATCGCCATGGGTCGGGGCTTTGCCAACAAGCTCTGGAATGCCGCTCGGTTGGTGCTGCTGGCGGCGGAGGGAGTCGAGGCAGAACGGTCGACGGACGAGGCGACAGACCGCTGGATCGCGAGCCGCCTGGCTCGCTGTACGGCAGCGGTGGAGAAGCAACTGGGTGAGTACTTGTTCGCGCCGGCGGCGGACACGCTGTACCACTTCGTCTGGGACGAGTTCTGCGACTGGTATCTCGAGATGGTGAAGCCGCGTCTGTACAGCGACGATCCGCAGGATCGGCGCACGGCCGCCGGGCACGCACGGTGGCTGCTCGACGCGATCGTGCGGCTGGTGCACCCGTTCCTACCCTATGTGACCGAGGAGATCGCGGCTCAGTACGGCGCCGCGCCCTTGCTCGAGCGATCGTATGCCGTGGCCGGCGACGACGCTCTCAGTATCGGCGACGAGGAGGCCGTGGGCACGGTGCAGGCGGCTGTCGGTGCCTTGCGCGTCTATCGCGCCGACGCCAAGGTGGCCCCGGCGCATGTGCTGAGGGCACAGTTCGTGGCCGAAGACGAGGCTATGGCGCGGCTCTATCAAACCTACGCTGCCGCCTTCCGTTCGTTGGCGCGCACCGACGTGGTGGTCGCCGAGGGTCGCGGGGAAGCTGAGAATGTGGTCCTGGTGCCTGGTGGAGTGTTCGAGCTGTCTGTCGAGAAGGCCGATCGCGACGACGAGCTTGCTCACTTGCGGACTCAGGTCGCTAAGATCGAGGCCGAGGTGCGCCGTTGCGAGGCCAAGCTCGCTAACAAGGCGTTCGTGGCCAAGGCGCCGGCGAGCGTGGTCGAAGGCGAGCGTGCCAAGCTGGCCGCCTATCGGGCCGACCGCGACGAGCTGGCGCGCCGGTCGGCGCAGCTCGAGCAGCCGTGACGTGAGCGTCGCGGCCGGTGCCAGACCGGCGCCGCTCAGCTGGGAGGCGTACCTACAGTCGCTGGCCGCGTTCGGCATGCGGCCCGGCATCGAGCGCGTCAGCCTGCTGCTCGAGCATTTCGGCCGTCCGCAGACGTCGTTTCGCGCCGTGCATATCGTGGGCACCAACGGCAAGTCCTCAACCACGCGCTATGCCGAGGCGCTCATCCGCGCGCACGGTCTGCGCAGCGGAGCCTATCTGTCGCCGCACATCTCGGGGTTTGCCGAGCGCGTGATGGTGCTGGGCCGTGCCATGGACGAGAGCGCTCTGGGCGCGGCCGTGGAGGCCGTGCGCACGGCCGTGGAGGGCTTGCCGGCAGCGCTGGGCGAGACGACGCAGTTTGAGGTGCTGACCGTGGCGGCCTTCCTTGCCATGGCACGCGCGAGTGTGGCAGCCGCGGCCATCGAGGCAGGCCTCGGGGGCCGTCTGGACGCGACGAACGTGCTTGCGGCGCCTGTGGTGGTGCTCACCACTATCGCTCTCGAACACACGGAGGTGCTCGGGTCGACGCGAGAGGCGATCTTCGCCGAGAAGGCGGCCGTCATCAAGGGCGGCGACGCGGTCTTCGGCGAGCTTGCGGGTCTGGAGCAGCGTGCGCGGGCCGTGTGCACGTCTGCAGGCGCGCGCCCACACTTTCTGGGCTCCGACGTGCTTGTGGACGGCGGGACGCATGACTTCTCCGTGACGACGCAAGGCGCCCACTACGACCACCTCACATTGCCCACCGAGGCTGCCTACCAGGTGGCTAACGCCGCTCTGGCCGTGGCGGCCACCGAGTTGCTGCTCGGCAAACTTGACGCCGACTTGGTCAGAGTGGCGCTGAGCCAGACCGCGGTGCCCGGTCGACTGGAGGTCGTGGCGCGCCGACCGCTAGTGCTCGCCGACGGTGCCCACAATCCCGAGGGCATGCGCGCCCTCGTGGCGAGCCTTGCTCATGTGCGGCGAGCGCCCCCGCGTGTAGCCGTCGTTGCCGTCATGCGCGACAAAGCCGCGCCCGAGATGTTGGCCCAGCTTCTGCCGGTCGTGGACGCCGTGATCTACACCCAGGCCACGCACGAGCGCAGCCTTCCGGCGGCCGAGCTGGCGGCGATGGGCGAGCGAGTGGCCGTCGCAGCGGGCGCACCGTCGCCGGCGGCCGAGGTCTGCGCCGACGCGCATGAGGCCGTCGCCAGAGCCCGCCGTGCGGCGGGCGAGGCTGGTTCCGTGCTCATAACGGGGTCTCTCTATCTGCTCGAGGACCTGAGTGACCTCTTGACGCCGACCGTGGCTGCCTGAGTGACACGGGCACCGCTGGCGTTGGTATACTACCCACACGTCTGAGGGGGGCGCATGCCCAAGACAAGAGCCAACCTGCTCGTGCGCATACTGGTCGCCCTGGCCATCGTGGTGGTCGTGGCCGCGGTCTCGTTCTTCATCGGCTATCTCATCGGCCGGCAGCTTGCCGTTCTCGGACTGCCGCTCGTGGTCTAGGTCTGCCGGGCTTGGAGTCGTCGGTCCCGCAAAGCTCGTCTCGCGAGGAGAGGCCCGGGTTGATCCTGGTCACCGGTGCCACCGGCTATGTGGGCGGCCGCCTGGTGCCGCGTCTTCTGCGCCTGGGGCATCGTGTGCGCTGTCTTGTGCGCGACGCGTCGCGCTTGCAGGGGCGTGCGTGGGTCGGCGACGTAGAGGTGGTCGAGGGCGACGTCTTGGACGCCGTGGCCATGCCGGCTGCCATGGTGGGTGTGGACGTCGCCTACTATCTGGTGCACAGCATGAGCCGGGCCGCGGGCGCCGACTTCGAGGAGGTCGACGTCCAGGCGGCGCGCACGTTCGCCATGGCCGCCAAGGCAGCCGGCGTGCAGCGCCTCATCTACCTGGGCGGGCTCGGCGACCCCGCCGCCAACCTCTCGCGTCACCTGCGCTCGCGCCAGGAGACCGGTGCGGCTCTTCAGGAGGCTGGCGTGCCGGTGACCGAGTTCCGCGCCGCAGTCATCGTCGGCGCCGGCAGTATCTCCTTCGACATGATGCGCTATCTGACCGAGCGACTGCCGATCATGATCTGCCCGCGATGGCTCAGCACGCGCGTCCAGCCCATCTCGATCGAAGACGTACTGGACTACCTGGTGGGTGCTCTCACGGCGCGGGCCAGCGCAGCACGGATCATTGAGATCGGCGGCGCCGACGTGCTCACCTACGGCGAGATGATCATGCGCTACGCGCAGCTGCGCGGACTGCGTCGCAAGCTGGTCTCTGTGCCGGTGCTCACGCCGCGCCTCTCTTCGCTCTGGGTCCACCTGGTGACCCCCATACCGAGCGCCATCGCGCGGCCGCTCATCGATGGTCTCAGCAGCGAGGTCGTGGTCCGGGGGACTATGGCACGCTCCGTGTTCCCGCAGATCCACCCCGTGGACTATCGCACCGCCGTGCAGCAAGCGCTGGCAAGCGTGCGGATGGGCGCGGTCGAGTCGGTGTGGACCGATGCCCTGACCAGCAGTCAGCGACGCCGCCAGGAGCATGCCGCAGGTGCGGGCGCGGGCGTCCTCAGCACGGGTCGCCAGCGTCTCGTCAAAGCGTCGCCGGAACGAGCTTTTGCGGCCTTTGCGGGCATCGGCGGCAAGCGCGGTTACGGTTCGCTCGGCTGGGCTTGGCGTTTGCGTGGCACCATGGACCGGCTGGTCGGCGGGGTGGGCCTGCGTCGCGGGCGTCGCGACCCCGATAACCTGCGCGTCGGCGATGCGCTGGATTTCTGGCGCGTGGAGGCGGTTGTGCCCAACGTGTTGCTCAGGCTGCACGCTGAGATGAAGCTGCCCGGCGGCGCCTGGCTGCAATTCGAGGCTATTCCCCGCAGTCAGGGCGTTACCCTTCTGGTGCAAACGGCATTCTTCTCGCCGCGAGGTGTGGCGGGCCTCCTGTACTGGTACCTGCTCTATCCCGTACATGGACTCGTGTTCTCGGGTATGATTCGCACGTTGGCCGCCCGGGCCGAGGCGCAGACTGTAGCGTTAGGCCCCGGCCGATGAGCGGGAAACGTGATCTTTGCGGTTGCCTAGCCGGCGACCTTCTGCGGTAGGAGGAAAGTGGTGTCGTACTGGATCGGCGCAGCGGCGAGTAGCAGCAACCCGTTCGACTCGGTCACGAGCTTCTTCAAGTCGTCGACATGGCGCTTCGTCGAGTACATGTTCGTGTTCGTGCTCGTGGTTATCTGGCTTTCCTGCGCCTACTGGGTGTACAAGGATGCGCGGCGGCGCATAGAGGACAAGGTGGTGATCGCGGTGGCGGTGGCGACCGGTCTTCTCTTCGGGCCTGCCGGAGCTCTCATCTACAGCATCGTGCGCCCCCCGGAGTATCTCGACGACATCCGCGAGCGCGAGCTCGAGATGCGCACCATGGAGCAGCGACTCGCCGAGGAGCAGCGCTGCGGCTTCTGCAGGGCACCCGTGCGCGACGACTTCCTCGTTTGCCCGAACTGCATGCGCAGGCTGCGCAGCGTGTGCACCAAGTGCGGTCGCCCCGTGGAGCCCACGTGGAAGATCTGCCCGTACTGCGAAGCGCAAGTGGTCGATGAGTCGACCATGCTCTACAACAACGTCTACCGTTAGTCGCTGTCGGCGCCGGGCGGAGCGTCGCCGGCGCCGGCTCTTGTCACCCCAGGAGGTCTAGGTGGAGCGCACCTTCATCATGGTCAAGCCCAACGGCGTCGCTCGCGGGCTGGTCGGCGAGGTCGTGGGGCGCTTCGAGCGTCGTGGCCTCGCCTTGCGGGCCATGAAGCTCATGCGCGTCTCGCGCGAACTCGCTGAGAGCCACTACGCCGAGCATCGCGAGAAGCCGTTCTTCACTTCGCTGGTGGACTTCATCACGTCGGGGCCGGTCGTGGCCATGGTGTGGGAGGGCCCGCAAGCGATCAAGGTGGCGCGCGCCACCATGGGCAGCACCGACCCGGTCGACGCTGCGCCAGGTACCGTTCGCGGCGATCTCGCCCTGGAGATGGAGCAGAACGTGGTCCACGGTTCGGACGGTACCCAGAGCGCGGCGCGCGAGATCGGCTTGTTCTTCGGCGCCGAGGAGCTTGTCTAGCTTCCGCCTCGTCCTTGCCTCGCGCTCGCCGCAGCGAAGGGAGTTGTTGCGGGTTTTGGGCATCCCCTTTCGCGTTGTCGTAAGTGCGCACCAGGAAGACGTGCACGACGGCGATCCGCGTGTGACCGTTGAGGCGAACGCACGCGGCAAGGCACGTGAGGTGATGGCTCGCGAAGCCCTGGCACCGGGCGAGCTCGTGCTGGGCGTCGACACGGTGGTCGTCGTCGACGGGCGTGTGCTGGGCAAGGCGCGCGATTCGCACGAGGCGCGTGCATATCTGCGTCTGTTGGCCGGCCGCAGACACGATGTGTACAGCGGCCTCTACCTGGGTGCTGCCGAGAGCGAAGCCAGCGGGCATGCATGCACCTCGGTCACCTTCCGCAGTCTCGACGACGACACCCTGGCGCGCTACCTGGCCACGAACGAGTGGCGAGAGCGCGCCGGCGCCTATGCCGTACAGGGCCTCGGCTCCACCCTGGTGACGGCCGTGGAAGGCGACTACTTCAACGTGGTCGGGCTGCCGGTGGCGCTGCTGGTGGACACACTGGTGAGGCTGGGTGTCCCAGCGCTGAGCTGGGCGACCGCGAGGGGACCGGCGTAGCCGAACGGCGCCCGCGGCTGTTGGCGGCTGGGCGCATGTCGTATACTCATTGGGTTTGACTGCAGCGGAAAGGAGTCAACCATCGGCTTCCTTGGATCTCTTATGGGCTTCGGCGCGCGCGACATGGCCGTCGACCTCGGCACGGCCAACACACTGGTCTATCTCCGTGGCAAGGGAATAGTGCTCTCCGAGCCGTCAGTGGTCGCCATCGACCACCGCAGCGGCGAGGTGCACGCGGTAGGCGCCGAGGCCAAGCGCATGCTGGGCCGCACACCGGCTACGATCAGCGCCGTGCGGCCGCTCAAGGACGGCGTCATCGCCGACTTCGACGTGACCGAGCAGATGCTGCGTCATTTCATCCGCAAGGTAGCGCAGAACAAGTGGGCGCACCCGCGGGTGGTGATCTGCGTGCCTTCGGGCGTGACCGGAGTCGAGAAGCGCGCCGTTGAGGAGGCCACGTACTCGGCCGGTGCACGCTGGGCCACCCTCATCGAAGAGNNGAGCCCACCGGCAGCATGATCGTCGACATCGGTGGCGGCACGAGCGAGGTGGCCGTCATCTCTCTCGGCGGCATCGTTGTCTCGCAATCCATCCGCGTTGGCGGCGACGAGCTCGACGAGGCCATCATCGCCCACGTGAAGAAGGAGTACAAACTGCTCATCGGCAGCCAGACGGCGGAGGAGATCAAGCTTGAGATAGGCTCCGCGCACCCGCTGCCGCAAGAGGAGCAAGCCGAGATCCGCGGCCGCGACCTGGTCACTGGTCTGCCCAAGACCATCGTGCTCTCCTCGGAAGAGGTGAGAGGAGCACTCGAAGAGCCCGTGCAGGCGATCATCGACGCCATCAAGGCGACGCTCGACAAGACGCCGCCCGAGCTGGCCAGCGACATCATGGACCGTGGCATCATGCTGGCCGGGGGCGGCTCACTGCTTCAGGGTCTGCCCGAGCGCTTGCGCGCCGACACGCAGATGCCCGTGCACCTGGCCGAGTCGCCGCTCACCTGCGTGGCCGTCGGTTCGGGAAGGTATCTCGAGGAGTTCGATGTTCTCGTCAAGAGCAAGCGCAACTCCCGGCCCAAAGGGCGCTAGCAGGCACCCGTCAGACTAGTGGCACGGAGACGCGCGTTGCGGCGGCGGGCCATTGCCGCCCTACTTCTGGTGCTGTCCGTCGCCATGCTCACGCTGTACTTCAGCACATCTGGCGGCGGCTTCATTCATGGCGCCCAAGAGACGGGGTTGCGCATCGTGGCCCCTCTGCAGTCCGGCAGCGCGCGGGCGGTCAAGCCGTTTCGCGACGCCTGGAACTGGGTCGGCGACCTCTTTCACGCCAAGAGCGAGAACGCGAACTTGCGCCAAGAGGTCGCCCAGCTGCGTACGAGCGCAGCGGAAGGCCTCAGCGTAGCCGATCAGAACACGCAGCTTCGTGAGCTCCTCCACATGAGCGGTGAAACGATCTACCCGCAGGGAGTGCGGCTCGTCACGTCGCGTGTCATCGCCCGCTCGACCGTGGCCTGGTACTCGACGGTCACGATCGACGTAGGCAGTGACCAGGGCGTGCAGGTGTACGACGCCGTCGTGAACGGGCAGGGCCTGGTTGGCCGTGTCTCGGCCGTCACCGGCAACTCGGCGCAAGTCACGTTGCTCACCGACCAGCAGAGCTTCGTCGACGCGATGGTAGTGCCGGGGCGCGCCGACGGCGTGCTTGCCGGCAGCGTCACGGGCGACCTGACTCTGCAGTACGTCGACAAGAGCCAGGCCGTCAAAGCGGGCCAATACGTGGTCACGTCAGGCCTGAAGAGCTCCATCTTCGTGCGCGGCATCCCGATCGGAGTGGTCGAGAACGTGGGCAACCAGGACGTGGAGCTCTATCAGAACATCGCCGTGAAGCCGCTGGTCGACTTCCACAGACTCGACCTGGTCATGGTCGTGATCAAGTGAACACTCCGATGGCGCGCACCGAGGCCGTGGCGCCGGCGCCCAGGAACGTGTGGCTCGACCTGCTGCGCTTGGGGGCCGCGCTGCTTGCGGCGGCGTTGCTGCAGACGACCGTGGCGCCGAATGTGCACATCCTGGGCGCCAACCCCGACTTCGCGCTCATCGTCGTCGCCTGCATCGGTCTGTTGCGCGGCTGTGAGGCCGGCGCCGTGTTCGGCTTCGTCGCCGGCGGCCTCGTCTCGCTCGTTCTGTTCGAGCCTCTGGGCGTGAGCTCGTTCGTGTTCGTGGTCGTCGGCTACCTCGCCGGCCGCTACGCGGAGACTGCCGACCTGGCCGGCGTGGCCGCACCGGTGGTCACGGTGTTTGGTGCCAGCATCCTGGGCCAGAGCCTGTTTGCCATCACCCAGTTCCTGCTCGCGCGCCAAGTGCCCTTCTGGTATGTCACGACTCGCGTGATAGTGCCCGCCGTCATCATCGACACGCTGCTGGCGGCGCCCATGTATGTGTTCACGCGCTGGTGGCTGCACGGGGAGGAGGTGCGGCGTGTACACGAGGCGGCCTAGAGCGCGCATCCGGCGCGAGGGTCCGCTACGCACCGGGCGCAAGGACAAGCCCATCATCCAGCTGCCTTCCGTGGCTTTGCGGGCGGCGATGGTCGTGGGCGTGACGGTCGTCCTGGTCGGCATGATCCTCTTTCGCCTGTGGTTCCTGCAGATCCTCTCGGGCCACACGTACGTGCGCGAGGCCAACGACAACCGCCTGCGCTCCGTCAAAGTCGTCGCGCCCCGCGGCGTCATTCTCGATCGCAACGGCAAAGTGCTGGTAGACAACCGCGCCGGGTTGGCGATCGGCATACGCCCCATGGACGTGCCGCACGGTCAGCTGGCCGGCGTCGTCCGGCGTCTCAGCAAGGTCCTGCACATGTCGTCGGGCGAGGTTCGCAAGCAATTGGAGCTGCACACGGGCTACCCGTACGACCTCGCTGTGGTCAAGGACGACGTGAGCAAAAAGGTCGTCTCCTACATCCTCGAGCACCAGCTTTCGTTCCCCGGCGTGGAGGTGCAGCAGAGCTACCTTCGGGATTATCCGTACGGCAGCCTCGCGGCGCACGTGCTCGGCTACCTGGGCGAGATCTCGCCTGAGCAGCTCAAGCTGCCCCGGTATCGCACGTATGCCGCTGGAGACGAGATCGGCGTGGCCGGCGTCGAGTATACGTACGACCGCTGGCTGCGCGGTCGCGACGGCTCGCTCAAGATCCAAGTCGATGCCATGGGCCGACCCAAGACCGGTTCCCTGCCCATAGGCGGCCGGGCGCCGGAGCCGGGCGACAACCTGCAGTTGACCATCGACGCCAAGGTGCAGCATGCGGCTGAGAGGGCGCTGCTCGCCGGCATCAACCTGGCGCATCAAGGCGGCGACTGGGCGGCCGACGGCGGGGCCGCGGTGGCCATGGACGTGCACACGGGCGCCGTGCTGGCTTTGGCCAGCGACCCCACCTACGACCCGGCGGTCTGGGCGGGGGGCATCACAAACAAGGCGTTTCGGCGCTTGCAGGCCAAGGGCGCCAACAACCCGCTGCTCGATCGTGTGATCCAGGAAGCCAAGGGCGTGGGATCCACGTTCAAGACGATCGACGCCGTGGCTGGCCTCGAACAGGGGGTCATCACGCCGTCCTCGACGTTCTACTGCCCAGGCTACTACAAGAACCATGGTCAGACGTGGACGTGCTGGCTGCCTACCGGGCACGGCAGCGTGAACCTGACGACGGCGCTGGAAGAGTCCTGCGACGTGTACTTCTACAACGTCGGCTACGCCTTCTACCAGCGTCCAGGCACCGAGCTTGAAGACTGGGCCGTGCGCCTCGGCCTGGGCAAGCCGACGGGTATCGACCTACCCAGCGAGTATCCTGGGCTTGTGCCTACGCCGCAGTGGCGACAGAAGTACTTCACGAATGCCGTCGACAAGCTCTGGAAGCCGGGCAACTCCATCAACCTGGCCATCGGCCAGGGCGACCTGGAGGCCACGCCACTCCAGATGGCCGTCGCCTACGCCGCGGTGGCCAACGGCGGCTACGTGGTGACCCCGCACGTGGGTCTCAAGATCGTGACGCCGCAGGGGAAGCTCGTCCACGAGCTCCAGCCGCCGCAGCCGCGCAAGCTCGACGTGTCGTCGGCCTATCTGGATGTCGTGCGACACGGGCTCAGCCTGGCGGCCACCGGACCGGTCGGCACGTCGTCGCCCATCTTCAACGGCTACCCCGTGCCGGTGGCCGGCAAGACGGGCACGGCCGAGGTCTCCAAGAACCTCGAGACGCACGCGTGGTTCATCGGGTTCGCGCCCGCCGCCGCACCGACCGTGGCGGTCGCCGTCATCCTCGAGAACTCGGGAGTCG
>PMKX01000075.1:6670-9223 GCA_003158705.1 Actinomycetota bacterium | reverse complement strand
ACGCGCGCGGCCACCTGCAGAGCCGACAGCCGGCGCGCGACGCCGCGCCACCCGACGGCGGCCGCCACCAGGACGGCGAGCGCATAGACGATCGTCAGCTGGCGCATGCTGCTCCGGTGCAGCGGCCGACGGGGGCGGGGGCGGTAGAGATCATGCGCCCATCGTATCTCGGGCGGGCATGCCGGCGGNNGCGGCGGCGGCGCGCGCCACGTCGATCGGCACGCCAGGCCGGGCGGCGCGCCAGGCCAGTCGGCGCGCGGGTCGGGCGCGAGCCTTTTCTGGTAAAGTGCGTAGCGCGCCGGCGCCGGCAAGCTGCACCGGCTAGGTGCTGCCCCGCGGGGCGCTGCGTACACCACAGGAGGTCACCCTGCCGAACCTGAGGCTGTATCGAGCCGTGCTGATCGTGGCCGCCGTCCTCATGGTCGTGGCCCTCTTCACCCTCGGCTCCCCCAATGCGCCGCCGCTCAGCCAGGAGCCCGTCACCTTCGACGGTCAGGCTGCCTTCAAGACGGTGAGCACGCTCACGACGCAGTTCTCCCGGCGAGCCGCCGCCTCTGACGCCAACAACCGCTGCGGCGTCTGGCTGGCGGGCCAACTCAAGGCTCTGGGGCTGCAGGCCCACATCGACTCGTTCGCGGCCACCATCAACGGCAAGGCCGTCGCTCTGCAGAACATCTGGGGAGCGAGCAAGGGCCAGGGCGGCGGCACCATCGTCCTGGTCGCCAATCGCGACTCGCCGCCGCTCAGCACCCAGGGAGCCAACAACAACGCCAGCGGCGTGGGCGTGCTGCTGGAGCTGGCACATGACTTCGCGGCCACGCCGCACCAGCGGACCATCGTCTTCCTGTTTACCGACGGCGACTCGTGGGGCGGCCTCGGCGCTCGCGACTTCGTCAACCGCAGCTTGCCGCCGGGCACCGTGGCGGCCATCGCGCTGCGCGACGTAGGCGTCGCACAGGCCAGCGGTCTGGCGCTCGACGGCTGGAGCGCCGGCGCCAAGGTGGCGCCGCCGTGGTTGTGGCTCCTCACCACGTCGGCGGCGCAGAGCGCCGGCAACCTGCAGGCGCGGCTGCCGGACACGGCCGCTCAGGTGCTGCGCCTGGCCGTGCCCAGCAGCGCCGGCAGCCAGGGACCCTTCGTCGCCGCCGGTGTGCCCGCCCTCACGGTCAGCGCCATCGGTCACACGCCGGTGCCCGCTTTGGACATCATCGACACCATCTCGACCGACACGCTGAGCCGTGTCGGCGACGCCGTGCAACGACTGGTCGCGTCAATCGACACGGCGCCGGACAACCTCGCACGCAGCGGCGGCACCATCTTCGTCACGCGTAGTCGCACGCTTCCCGGCGGCGCACTGGAGCTGATCTTGGCCGCGCTCCTGCTGCCGGTAGCGGCAGTCGCCGGCGACCTCTTCGCCCAAGGCCGGCGCCGGCGCGTGCCTCTCTGGTCGGGTTGGCTCAGGTACGCCATGCACCTGGCGCCCTGGCTGCTCGTCTGTGCCATCGTCTACTTGGCCAACCTGCTCTCGCTGCTGCCCCACACCCCCGGCGCTGTGATGCCGCCCGAGTCGAGCGTGAGCCACCATCCCTGGTACTTACGCGTCGCCCTGCTGGTGATCGTCCTCTTGGTCGCCTACTACTACGCGGCCGCCGTTGAGCGCCGGTTGGTGCGCCGCTATCCGGTCAACCCGCGGGCCACCATCTTCGTCGCCCACGCGGCGCTCGTCCTCATCGGCTTCTTCGTCTTTCTCGTCAACCCGTTCTCACTGCTCCTGTTGCTCCCCGCCGCACTCCTCTGGCCTCTGGCGCGTCCGGGACGCTGGCTGCGCTCCCTGCTTCCCGTTTGGCTGGGTCTCATCTCCGTGGCGGTAGCGTTCGTGTTCTACGCGCTGCGGCTGCACCTGGGAGCGACGGTGTGGTGGTACTTCTTCGTCCTGTTCGAGAATCGGACCATCCCGGTGCCGGCCGCCCTGCTGGGCATCGCCTTCCTGGCGGCCACCGGCATGCTCGGTGCCACGCTGCATCGCACGACCATGGCGGCGCCGGCGGCTGGTGTTGGGGCGGCGGCGGCGAAGTCGGTTGGGCAAGCGCCGGCCGACGCTGGGACAGCAGCGAAGTCGGCGGGCCAGGCGGCGGGCGAAGCTGGGGCGGCCGAGGCGCCGGCAACATCCGCGGGCAAACGAAAGGGCGAGCCGCCTGCGGCGACTCGCCCCTGAAGTTCAGACTATCCCGCCCCCGCTAGCCGTCGTCTTCGGAAAGCCCATCCTCGATGCTCTGCGCTACGTCGTCGCCGACGTCCGCTTCCGACTCACGCGGCACCGCGCTCTCACCCGCATCGCGCGACAGGAGCGCCGCCTCACCACTCATCATGGCGTCAAAGGCTTTGGCCTTCAGGCGCGCCCGCGTCTCTTCGATGCGGCGCCGCATCTCCGCCGGGTCGATACTGCCCTCGCGTGCCGGCCGTATCACCTGGTCCCGCACCTCGGTGGAGTCAGGAGTCGGGAGAGCCTCTGCGGCAAGCTCCTCGTGGGAGGATTCCTCGGCGGCGAGCGAG
>PMKX01000075.1:2861-6644 GCA_003158705.1 Actinomycetota bacterium | reverse complement strand
GGCGGCTGCTCGGCCGGAGCCTCCTCCGCCACAGGCGCGACCTCCGGCTCCTCAATGCCGGGTTCCTCGACCACGAACATCTCTAGCGGCGGTTCCTCGGCGACGGGCTCCGCAGGCGCCGGCTCCTCGGGAGAGGTCTCCTCGAGGACGAGCTCTTGGGCGACGGGCTCCTCTACGACGGTCGCCTCATGGGTTGGTGCCTCGACCTCCGACTCGGGCCGGAGAGTCTCCGGGACGATGAGCCACTGATTCGTCGGCCGCTTCTTGGTGGGCTGGGCGACGGCGCTCCCGAGCGACTCTCTCGCCGCTGCGATGCGCTGGCGCAGATCGTCCAAGTCGGCCAGGCGGGAGCTCTCGGCCGGCGGCTCCTCGGCGGTAGGCGGCTCCTCGATGACGGGCGGCTCCTCGATGACGGGCGGCTCCTCTGCGGCAGCCGCCTCTTCCACGACCGGCGCCTCCTCGACGACCGGCGGCTCCTCAGCGGCCGGAGCCTCTTCTAGAAGAGGCTCCTCGTCAGCACTCTCCTCTTCGGCAGCCGGCTCAGAAGCGACCGGCTCGCCTGGCTCGGTCGGCTCGGTCGGAAACCACTCCCAAGCCGACTCCTCCGTCGCTAGCACGGTGCTCGCGACGTCGCTGGCGGGGAACCATTCGGAAGCCGCCTCGTCCCCCGCTGCCGCCGCGGCGGTGGGCTGATCGGCGGCGAACTCGACCTCCGTGGGCCGCGCCCGCGGTTGCTCGTCCTCGGGCTCGGCGTGCTCTTCGGAGCCGCGCGCGAGCAGCAGCGGCCTGGCAGCGTTCAGCAGCTGCTGGCGCATCTCGCGGCCCGACTTGGGCGTCACCAGCACGGCCACGGCAGCTCCCAGCGCGCATCCAAACAGAAACCTGAGTAGCCTAGCCATCGCTGCCTCCTTCAACCTCCCTGCGGCCCGACCAGTCTACAGCGTGGAGCACGGTGATGTCGCGGTCTCTGCTGCACAGGTGTGCGTCAGGTCAGGAGACGCACGGAAAGCGTGCCGTCCTCGGCCGCATTGACGAGCGTCGCCCACTGCGGCCCGAGGCGCTCGCTGATGAGCGCCGCCGACTCTATGAGCGCCACGGCGATGTCCTTGCCGGCAAACAGGGCCACCGGGACCATGGGCCGGTTCTCGATCTGCACGCGCAGGCCGTCGGGAGCCTGCTTGAGAAGCAGGGGGTCGGGCGAAAGGGCGCGCAGCTGGGCGGCAGTGGCCCGCGGCACACGCAGCACCAGCGGCTCCTTCGTGCCCAGCGCCACCTGGGCATCGAGGTCCCTCTTCACGCGCCTGGCCCACCACCATCCAAGTGCCAGCAGCATGGTGCCGACAAGGAAGGGGATGATGATATAGGCGGCGTTAGTCATGGTCCTCTCCCTTGGCCTCGCGCAGACGGCGGGCCATCTTCATCTCTTCTCCGCGCAGCGGGCTGAAGTAGCGCCGTCCGGCCAGCTTGTCGGGCAGGTACTGCTGCTCGACCCAGCCGCCGAATGAGTGCGGATACTTGTACCCCTGGCCGTGGCCCAGCTTCTTGGCGCCCGGGTAGTTGGCGTCGCGCAAGTGTGGCGGGGGTGGCTCGTTGCCCTCGCGCTGCACGTCGGCGAAGGCCGCCTCCACAGCCTTGTAGGCGGCGTTGCTCTTGGGCGCCAGGGCGAGGTAGATGGCCGCCTGGCTCAAGTTGATGCGACACTCGGGCATACCGACGAACTCCACCGCCCGCGAGGCCGAGGTGGCCACGACGAGCGCCATGGGGTCGGCGTTGCCCACATCCTCGCTGGCGAAGACGATCATGCGTCGCACGATGAACTTGGGGTCTTCGCCGCCGGCCAGCATGGAGGCCATGTAGTAGACGGCGGCGTCGGGGTCGCTGCCGCGCATGGACTTGATGAACGCCGAGATGGTGTCGTAGTGAGCGTCCTCGCGGTCGTAGGTGACCGGCGCCTTCTGGGCGGCGTCGCGCAGGTCGTCCAGGGAGATAGCCAGCGGCGCCGCAGGGGAGGCCGGCCCGCGTGAGCGCACGGCTGTCTCGAGGGCGTTCAGGGCGACGCGGGCGTCCCCGTGGGCGGCCTCTGCCAGCAAGGCCAGGCCGCCCTCCTCGAGCTGCACCTGCCCGTGGCTGAGGCCGCGCTCCCCGTCATCGAGCGCGGCCCGCACGATCAGCTCGACCTGCTCGGGCAGCAGGGCCTCGAAGCGGTACAGCTGACAACGCGAGAGCAAAGCCGAGTTGACCTCGAAGNNATCTCGTCGATGAAGAGGATCGTGCGCGCCGTGTCCAGGGCGCGCGCCTCCCGTGCACCTTGGATGGCGGCGCGCACATCCGCCGTGCCGGCGCTCACGGCCGAGAGCTGCACGAACCGGGCGCCGGTCTCGGCGGCGATCACGCGCGCCAGCGTCGTCTTGCCCGTGCCCGGCGGTCCGAAGAAGATCATCGAGAACAGCTCCGTGCGCTCGATGGCCGCCCGCAGCACCGTGCCCGGGCCGACGACGCCCTCCTGGCCTACGAACTCGCTCAGGCTGCGCGGCCGCATGCGCGCCGCCAGCGGCGCCTCGGCGGCGAGTTGTTCGTCCGAGGGCGCGAAGAGATCCATGTGCCGACTAGTCTAGTACGTGGGCGCCAATCGTGACAGCCTCGCCATCTGCTATCATTATGACTGCTATGCGCAAGGTGTTGGTGCTCAACACGACTTACGAGCCGGTCAACGTGTGCTCCGTGCGACGTGCCCTGGTGCTGCTTCTCAAGGACAAGGCCGAGGCCATCGAACATGCCGACACGTGCTTCCACGCCGAGCGCCAGACCTTCCGCCTGCCACACGTGATCCGTCTGCGCCACTTCGTGTCGGTGCCGCGCGCCGCCTCCAAGCGCATCTCGCGGCGAGCCGTGTTTGCCCGCGACCGCCACCGCTGCCAATACTGCGGCAGCGACCGCCACCTCACCGTCGACCATGTGATCCCGCGCTCCAAGGGCGGCGCCGACAGCTGGGACAACGTGGTCACCTCGTGCGCGCCCTGCAATCTGAAGAAGGGCGACCGCCTGCCGCACCTGGCCGACATGCGCCTGGCGAGCCGGCCGCGGCCGCCCGAACCGGCCAGCTTCGTGTTCATGCACGTGGACGAGATCCACGACTCGTGGCGGCCGTACCTGGGCAGCCTCGCGGCCGCCCCGGTCGCCTAGACCCGCTCGCGACGCACAGAAAGGGGCCGGGCCCGCACACTGCGTGCGGGGCCGGCCCCTCGTTTGTTCCGCGACCGCTCCCCCTTCGGGTAGCGGCGTTGCCGGTCTGCCTTACCCTTCTTCCACCTGGCGACGGCGGCCGCGCATCGCCAACAAGACGATCACGGCGACGACGATGAGCCCCGCCACCACGCCGATGACGATCCAGACCGAAGAGGACGAGCTGCTGCTGCTCTTGGCAGCGCTCCCCGGGTGGGCGTACAGGTAGGAGTCGATGAAGGTCGTGTAGATGACGCCACCCTTGCCGTCCAGGTTGCGCACCCAGCCGGTCCAGTTGCCGTTGTTGTAGCCCTCCACGTCATAGGGGTAGGCGAGGATGATGTAAGGGCTGTCCTTGTAGAGGATCTGCTGCATCTGATCGACGATCGCCTTGCGCTTGGTCTGGTCGATCGTCGTGTTCTGCTCGGCGAAGAGCTTGTCGTAGGTGGGGTTGCGGTAGGCGCTGTCGCTCCAGCCGTTGTACACCTGCGCCGAGGTGAAGATGGAGAGGATGAACATGGGGTCGTAGTCGCCGCCCCAGCCCCAGATGAACATGTCGTA
>PMKX01000075.1:0-2849 GCA_003158705.1 Actinomycetota bacterium | reverse complement strand
CCGTTCTTGAGCGGGTAGCCGGCGGCGTCCAGCAGCTGCCCGCACTTGGTCAGGTCAAAGCCGTACTTCACGTCGGCCGGCGGCTCCCAGTGCCAGTCGATCGATCCCTTGGGGTAGTAGCCGGCCGTGCACGCCGTATCGCCCGGCGCCGCAAACCCCAGGTAGGCGTTGTTGACGATCACGTTCCGGTCCACGGCCCAGTTGAGGGCGCTGCGGAAGGCCGGGTCCTGGCACACCGGGTTGCCCAGCGACGGACCCGTGTAGCAGTTGAACGCCAGCTCGTCGAAGCCGATGGTCGGGTACGTGATGGTGTGGACGGGCGGTGTATCCATCTGGTGGAAGGTCGCCTCGGGGATGTTCCAGGCGGCCTGCAGCGCACCGGACTTGAGATCCTGGCCCATGGTGTCCTGGTTCTGGTAGTTCTCGAAGACGATCTCGTCGACGGTGGGCTTGCCGCGCCAGTAGTACGGGTTCACTTCCATCTTCACGAACTTGCCCACCTGGCGCTCGACCGTGTAGAAGGGGCCGCTGCCGTAGATCGTCTTGGGCATCTGGAAGTTGGTGAAGGCCTTGCCGCTGACGCTCTTCCAGATGTGCTCGGGCAGGATCGGGATCCAGAGGTTGAGCATGTTGGCCTTGGGCTTGTCGCAGTAGATGACCACGGTGGTGTCGTCGGGCGCCTCCACGTGGTTGATGAACTGCGTGTAGGGCGTGTAGTTGGCCACCTGGTTCTGGATGATGTAGTTGTAGGTGAAGGCCACGTCCTTGGCTGTGAGCGGCTGCCCGTCCGAGCACTTGACGCCGGAGCGCAGCTTGAACGTCCACACCTTACCGTCCGAAGAGTTACTCCAGCTGGTAGCCAGGCCGGTCGCCTGGGCGCCCTGGGGGTGACTGTAGTCCGACGTCTTGAAGCCCACCAACAGGTCGTAGGTCAGCGCGAAGACCTCATATGAGGACGACTCGTAGCCGACCAGCGGGTTGAGGCTGTCCGGATCGTTGGTCCAGCCTACGTGCATGATGACCTTGCCGCCGGCGGGCGACGGGCTGGTACTGGCGCCCAGAGCCGCCGACATACCCCACACCAGGCCGGCACTTAAGACGGCCACCACGAGGAACACCACCAGACGACGGCGCCCCAGAAGTCCCTTGCGATTCACCATAGCTCCTTCCCCTGACTCAGTAGCCCCTGACTGCTGCGGTACCTGCACATACAACCATGTTCGTGGCTGCTTTGGTAGCCCCCGCGAGCCCCAAGGCCGACCGCACGCAGCCACTACTGCTATAATCGGCGCACGTGATCATCGGCAAGGACAAGCAGCCGCGCCTGCAGCTCGACGACGCCGCACCGCTGGCCGTCGACGCCGCCGAGGTACGGCGCGACGTCGAGCACTCCACGCTCACCAACGTCGTCCGCGACGGCGCCTCCGTCACGTTCCCGCCCGGCGCCCGCGTGACGCTCTGGGCGGGGCCAAGCGTGGTGTTCGTCGGCAAGGCCGTAGACGAACACCAGGTGCTCGATCTCATCTCCAGCGCCGGTGACGACGAGCTCGCAGACGACGGGTCCATCTAGGGCCGAGAGGGGGCAGGCGACGATGAGAGGACTCATCCTCAGCGGCGGAGCCGGCACTCGTCTGCGGCCCATTACCCACACCTCCGCCAAGCAGCTCGTGCCGGTCGCCAACAAGCCGGTGCTCTTCTACGGCCTCGAGGCCATGCGCGAGGCCGGCATCACCGAAGTCGGCCTGGTGGTCGGCGACACGCGACCCGAGATCGAGGCTGCCGTCGGCGACGGCAGCCGCTTCGGTCTGCAGGTCACCTACATCCCCCAGTCGGCGCCCCTCGGCCTCGCGCACGCCGTGCTCATCGCCGAGGAGTTCCTCGGCGACAGCCCGTTCGTCATGTACCTCGGCGACAACCTCCTCAAGGAGGGCATCACGCCGTTCGTGCGCCGCTTCGCGGAGAGTGCGCCGGATGCCCTCATCCTGCTGCAGAAGGTTGCCGACCCGCGTGAGTACGGCATCGCCGAGCTCGCCGACGGCGCCGTCAAGCGCCTGGTCGAGAAGCCGGCCAAACCAAAGAGCGACCTGGCGCTCGTGGGCGTGTACTTGTTCACTCCCGCCGTGTTCGCCAGCGTCAAGGCCATCAAGCCCAGCGCCCGCGGCGAACTGGAGATCACCGACGCCATCCAGCACATGATCGAGCGTGGCCTGCGCGTGGAGCCGCACATCGTCACCGGCTGGTGGAAGGACACCGGCAAGCTCGAGGACATGCTGGAGGCCAACCGCCTCATCCTGGGCACCATCGAGCGCGACGTGCGCGGCGACGTGGTCGACAGCGTCCTGGAGGGCGCCGTCATGGTGGCCGCCGGCTCGCGACTGGAGCGCTGCACCGTGCGCGGGCCGGTCATCATCGGCGCCGACTGCACCATCACCGACAGCTTCATCGGCCCCTACACGGCCATCAGCGACGGGGTCGTGGTCGAGCACGCCGAGATCGAGAACTCCATAATCCTCGACGAAAGTCGCATCTCTCACCTGAACGTGCGCATGGCCGACAGCCTCATCGGCAAGCACTGTGTCATCGCGCGCAGCGACTCGCGGCCGGTCGCCTACCGCTTCATGGTGGGCGACTCGAGCCAGATCGGCGTCCTGTAGCGCCACAGGGCGCACCACGACGGCAAGGAAGGTACCGTGATCGAGGGCGTCAAGACCAAGAAGCTCAAGGTGATCCCCGACGAGCGCGGGCGGCTCATGGAGTGTCTGCGCGCCGACGACGACCTCTTCATCAAGTTCGGCCAGATGTACATGACCACCACGCTGCCGGGGGTCGTCAAAGGCTGGCACCTGCAC
>PMKX01000140.1 GCA_003158705.1 Actinomycetota bacterium | reverse complement strand
CGGCCGCAGCTCTGGCAGCGCTGCGCCGGGGCCATGCCGACATCGACGATGTACTCGAAGCTTCGCTTGCCTCTGCTTCTGATGTGACCCTGCATGGCGCTCCTCTCCTTGGGAGAACACCATCGCTCTGGCCAACATCTCCAGCGACGAGGATGGGCGCACCACAAGCACGGAAGCGGTGCGGCGGATGCACCGCATCGGTGTCCGGAGCCGTGTCGTCTCAAGGAGAAGGCAAAGGGCCTGCCGCCAGAAGGGAGAGGCGGCAGGCCCTTGTGTGCGGATCCCAGCGGCACTGGGCCGGCTGAGATCTGTGCGGCTGGGGGACCGCACTGGGAACGTGAACAGCGGTCACTATGCTCTGCCAAGGTGAGTGTTCAATGAGATTCAGCTGAGCAGAGACTGAGAAGATGGGCGCCTGGGGCGCAGGCTCCTATCAGGTCACGGCCGCCCGTTCCGGCCGCGCGCACGATGGACGGAGCCCCGCCGGCGGGTCGACAGATCCCGCTGATGACACGAGGTCAGGCAAATCCTCAGTCAGACCGACAGGCAGGGTTCAGTACCATCGTCACAGAAACGGGTGCCGGGGACATCTTCACTGGTCAACTCCACCTTCAGAGTGACATCTCACTTGACGATGGTGACGTGAGTCGACCCCTTGGATGCCTTGAAAGGTGGGAGAGGCGAGCCTGCATAGGAGGCTGTCACCACTTCACCTTTGCCCGCTGGGGTCTTCGTCGTCCGGCAGGAGCCAGCGCCCTTCGTCAGCTTGATCGTGCCGAGCAGTGTCTTCCCGATCTTCACCTGCACCTTGCCGCTCGGGGGTCCGTATCCAGACGAGACATGAACTGAGTAGGAGACAGAAGCGCCCTCTGTCACCTTTGTCGGTTTCGCCGTGATCGTCGTGGTGCTAGCGGAGGGCGACCGTAGGAACGCTACGCTCCCTCCAGCCCCGTTGGTGTCGTGCCACGTTCCGTTCGCGGTGTTTCCATCGATTGTGCCGGAGTTGTAGGAGTAGTACCAGGGCGACGTCGCCCCGGAGACCGTGTCGGTAATCGTGAGGACGTAGGAGTCCCCGGTCACAACACAATCGGTGAGGGCGTAACCGCTGCCGAGGTTCGTCGTGCCGGTGCAGGCGCCTGTCGAGCTGTTCTCTGTCTTAATGACCCACGTTCCGCTGTTCCATACGCCTCGAAAGTCGACGTTGGCAGCTGTAGCTCTCACAGAATTTGTAGCACTAGCGGTGACTGCCGTACCCATGATGCCGAACGTCAGGACTACAGCCAGACTCGTGAACAGAATCCACATCTTCTTCACTGCTGGTCTCCTTTTGTTTGTACCGTCGTGAGCGTGACTTGCTCTCTCTGATCTTGGACAAATGATTGAGTGCCTCAACATACCCGGGACCTTCCATCGATACGCTTGCGGAGTTTCGGATGGGTCACATCGACCCGGCCCAATCCAGTGGCCCGCTTCCTCTGATACTGCCAGAGCCGGTTGTCGTGTCAGTGCCGGCGGCGCGTCGGCCAGGCTCGCCCTGTTCGGCATGATTTGATGGGTCACACAACCGGCGGTGATGTGTTCATCCACCGGCCCGTCACCGACGATTTGACAGGACAGACGGTGAGCCCTGTGAGAAGTCCGTGGACGCGGGGCACTTCCACCACTACCATTGAGCGATGCCGGTCTACCCACGGCTCGAGATGAGGCGACTCCACCGACCTGCGGGTCCGCAGCGCCGGCGGCGACTCCTACGACTGGTCATCCTCGCACTGGTCGTCGCGCTGATCGCCGCCGCGAGTGTGCTCGCGGCAGCGCGAGCCTTGCACAGGACCTCGGCGCGTGCGCGGCGTGCGACACACGGTACTGCGCTACGCTCCGACACGGCCGCCGGCAGCTCCAGCAGGCCGTCCCCGTCAGTAGTGGCCTCACAGGGCTCCGTGGTGCCTCCCGAAACGGCTGCGGCCAAGCCCGTAGCTGACCCCGCTCTGCAAGCCCGCATCACGGTGATCCTCAAGGCTCACGGCTTCGCCGGCGCCGGTGTCTGCGTCTACGACCTCTCGAGCGCCCGGCTCCTGTACGCGCGGCAGGCGCGCAGGGCGCTGCTGCCTGCCTCGAACGAGAAGCTCATCACAGCGGCGACCGCGCTCGCCGAGTGGGGAGCCGGCTATCGCTTCACGACCGACCTCGACACCAGCGGCACAATCGACGCCGACGGCGTGTACCGCGGTCGCATCTATCTCAAGGGCTACGGCGACCCCAGCCTGTCGACCGTCGGCTACCAAAGCCACACCTTGCACCTGAAGACCGCGGCGCTGTCCGGCTTCGTCACCGCGCTGAAGCACGTCGGCGTGAAGAAGATCGCCGGTCGCATCGTTGGCGATGACAGCTACTTCGACGCTCTGCGCGCCGTCAGCGTCTGGAAGCCCAGCGTGAGCGACGACTGCGGACCCCTGTCGGCGCTGAGCTTGAACGAGGGCATCGAGCCCAACGGCGGCTTTACGACCGACCCGCCGCTCTTTGCGGCCACAAGACTGACGGCCCTGCTCAGACACAGTGGCATCCCCGTCAGCGGCGGTCCGCGGGTCGGCGCGACGCCGTCGACAGCTAAGCTTGTCTACAGTGAGCACTCGCCGCCGCTGGCGGCGATCCTCGCCCTCATGAACAAGTCGAGCGACAACTTCTTCGCCGAGATGCTCACCAAGGGACTGGGGGCAGCGTTCGGCGGCGCGGGCAGCACGGCCGCCGGGACTAAGGTCGAGCGCGCCTTCCTGGTCTCGGAGGGCATCGCCCCGCAGAGCTTTGCGGTGACCGACGGCTCGGGGTTGAGTTACGCCGACCGCGAGACGCCGCTCGCCATCACGCAGCTGCTCACGGCCATGGCCATGCGTTCCGACTGGCCGGTGTTCTGGCGCTCGCTGTCGGTGGCCGGCGTCAGCGGCACCTTGGCCGACCGCATGCGTGGCACGATCGCCCAGAGGAACGTGCACGGCAAGACCGGCACGTTGGCGGTGGCCAGCAGCCTGTCCGGCTACGTCAAGAGCGCCAACGGGGAGTGGCTCGCCTTCTCGATACTCATGAACAGGAGGCCGATCGACGTGGCTGCGGCGCAGGCCGCGCAGGACGCCATCGGGGTCGCCCTCGCTCATTCGCGACCGGCCGGCACTGTTGTCTGGACACCGAGCCCGGCAGCAAGTGCCGTCCCGCGGTGGTAGCCCGGGTTGTGCCAACGCAGTTATCGGCAATCGCTGATGGGCAGCAGCTTGTGCCCGCGAGCGCGCTTCTGTTGGCCAGGCGTGACAACAAGTCATGTGACGCCTGGGCCAGTTAGCCGTCGTCGATCGCCGGGACACACTTCGCGCTCACCGACTTACAGTCCACCGACGCTCGCCCAGGAACCGGCTCTCGCACTATCATAGGAAGTGGGCCGACGAATGCGGTGCGGTCATGGTCGCACGCTTGTTGACAAAGGTGTGTCGGAGGTCGGTTGAGAATGCGCGCGCGCGTCTGGGTGGTGACGGCCGTGCTGGTCGTCGTGGTGTTGGGCGGCTTGGCGGGGACCGCGCGCCTGGCTTGGCCTCGTGTAGGCCTCGGTTCTGGCGATGATGCGCTGGCGCATGTCGTGCTGCCCGGCTTTGCCGGGCGGGTGACGGCCGTGGATGTGCGCTCTTCGGCTGGGGCGCGCGTGCCGGTGCAACTGCGGCGGGGGCAGCTGTGGCCGCTGCGTCAGCTCGCCGCCGGTGAACGGTTGACGGTTGAGCTGACGGTGCAGCGACCGGGCTGGGCGGGCTGGCTCGTCGGTCGCACGGAGCGGCGCAGCTTCAGAATCGAGACGCCTAGTGCGCATCTGCTCGGCAGCTGGCTGCAGGTAAAGGCCGATACGCCGGTGACCGTGACCTTCGCCGCGCCGGTCGCACGTGTCTCGCTCGGCGGGGCGCCTGCGCGGCCGCTGCCCACTCCACAGGCGGTCGTGCCGCTGGGCGTGGTTGCGAGCGGCTCACACAGCGCCGGCGCAGTCGAGGTCGCGGCCGCCGCCCGCTCCTGGGAACGCCTGTCGGCGCCGGTGTGGGTGAGCTGGTTTCCGGCGCGACCCTACGCGCAGCTGCTCGCCGAACCGAGACCCGCGGCGACACTGGGCCCCACCGGGCAGCTGACGCTGACTTTCTCCGAATCGATTGCCGACGTGCTCGGGACTAGCCGCCCACGGCTCTCTCCGGCCACCCCCGGTCTCTGGCGGGCGCTGGATGCGCACACGTTGGCCTTCCAGCCGACCGGGTTCGGCTTCGGCCTCGGTGAGAGTGTGCGCGTCGAGTTGCCGCGCGCCGTCCACCTCGCCGGGCAGACCGGGGCGGGGCTCACGAGCACGCTCCAGTGGCACGTCGCGCAGGGTTCGCCGCTGCGCCTGCAGCAACTGCTCGCCCAGCTCGGCTACCTGCCGCTCGACTGGCAGCCGGCCGCCGGTGCCGTACCGGCCTCGCCGACGGCTCAGCTTGCGGCCGCGCTCTCGCCACCGTCGGGGCGCTTCCCTTGGCGCTATCCGAACACGCCCGCAGAGCTGCGCGCGCTCTGGCGTGTCGGCCGACCGAATGAGATCACCCGCGGCGCTGTGATGGTCTTCGAGGACACGCACGGTCTTGCCGTCGACGGGCTAGCGGGGCCGAAGGTCTGGCAGGCGCTGATCGGCGACGCCCTCGCTGGCAAGAGCCACAGCGGCGGCTACAGCTACGTCTTCGTCCACCGCAGCGTGCCGCAGTCGCTCAACCTCTGGCACAACGGACACGTGATCCTCAGCTCGCCGGGCAACACCGGTGTACCTGCCGCCCCCACGCAGCTCGGCACCNNGGCACCTTCCCGGTGTTCGAGCACATCGCGGTCGGCACGATGAGCGGCAACAACCCCGGCGGTTCTCACTACGACGATCCCGGCATCCGCTACATCAGCTACTTCCACGGCGGCGACGCGATCCACGCCTTCAACCGTGCCTCGTTCGGCACGCCGCAGAGCCTCGGCTGCGTCGAGCTGCCGCTCGCCGCTGCCGCCAAGGTCTGGCCCTACACCCCGATCGGCACGCTGGTCACGATCGAGAATTGAGAGATGCAAGTGACCTGACCCCACGCACTGGTCCAGTTGCCCTGACCTGTGCGAGTCCGCAGCCAGCTGAAGGAGATGAACGACATGGAGTTCGAGGACGTCATCCGTGGCCGCAGGAGCATCCGCCGATTCAAACCCGAGCCGGTGCCGCAGGGGCTCATCCAGGAGATCCTCGACGAAGCTCGCTGGTCACCATCCTGGGCCAACACGCAAGCCTGGAGCGTCTACGTCGTCACCGGCGAGACCCTGAAGCGTCTGCGGAGCGTCAGCAAGGCTCCGAACGCGAGCGAGGCCTCCGGTGGCCCCGACTTCCGCATGCCGCGTGAGTGGCCGCCGCACTTGGCCGCGCGCACGAAGCAACTCTTCGACTTACGCTCGGCCGCTGGGCCGGGAAGCACCCCCGCCCCAGGCACGACCAGCCTGACCGACTTCTACGGTGCTCCCTGTGTGCTGTTCTTTGCCGTCGAGAGGGGCCTCGCCAGCGACTACGTGCTCTTCGACAGCGGATTGATCGTGCAATCGGTGTGTCTGGCGGCCCATGACAAGGGACTGGGTACCTGCATCATGGCGATGGCCGTGCGCGACCCCGACCGACTACGTGAGCTCCTACCCCAAGCCGCCGAGAAGCAGTTCATCATCGGTGTCGCGCTCGGCTATCCCGACCAAGAAGCGCCGGTCAATCGCTTCGAGCGCCCCCGGGCTCCATTCGAAGAGCTCGTGATTTGGGCAGGGTAGACGACGTGGTCTGACCCATTCGTTGGTCTGCTGCCGGCGAGAGTGTCTCGGCCCTAGTGAAGAGTGTCCGGTCGGCAGCACGTCGGCAGTGACCCGAGAGTGCCAGCACAGGACGCACTTCTCTCGCCGCGACACCACTGGGTGACCTGTATGAGGTGAACTGCCCTACGCGCGGGACGCTGCATTTCGGGCTGACGAGGGCATCCAGGCGCGGGCAGTCGACCGACGAGGTACGTGCCGACCGTGCCCTTGCCCTGTCAGCCAGAGGGCTTAAGGTGGCTACGTTTCGTCGAGTGGACCAGTTCACCCCGCCCGTCCACTAGAATCACCGTCTGTTTTGCTGTGCGTGGCGCTCCTGCCTGTCCTTGTTCGTAGTGCGAGTCTGCGGGACCTGGCGCGTGAATTGGCACGTCTTCTGATTGGCCCGAAGATCTCCGTGCCGCTCCTACTGGTCCTCGCCTGGAATGCTGTCGCGGTTTGGCTTCTGCACACAGTCGGCTATTGGAGTCGGCTTATGCTTGCCGACACCGTGATACTGGTGCTTGCCAACTCTGTGGCCTCACTTTTCCGTGCTGCTGGTGCCACCTACGGCCCGTCGTTCTTCGTCAGGACAGTTGGCGTCACCCTGGGCGTCGGTGCCTTCGCCGAACTGCTGGTGAACATGTACACCTCCAGCTTCTGGATCGAGATGAATGGGTTCGGGCCACCTCGACTGCCACGAGCACCTTGCTCATTGCCGCCTGGGCTTCCTTACGGGTCCTGAAGCCGGCCTTGGTCTCGCGGCGGCGTTCCTCGGTCTCGGAAAGCCTGCTGCCGCAGGAAGGACAGCTCTCCTTGAGCTTGCGCTCGACCCAGAACCTGCGGCCGCAGCTCTGACAGCGCTGCGCCTGAGCCATGCCGACATCGACGATGAACTCGAAGCTTCGCTTGCCTCTCCTTCTGATGTGACCTTGCATGGCGCTCTCCTTGCGCTCGCCGTTGGTCACAACACCAACGCTCTGGTGAAGACCTCCAGCGACGACAGGAGGCGCACAAAGAGCACGAGATTGAGCCCACAAATGAACCATTGAGGTGCGTCCGGTCGACAGCTGGCCATGTAGGAGAACTGGCCCCGACAATCTCAGAGGAAACAGACGCGGGAATGGCCTCAGGTCAGGCTGCTCTGCCCTCGCATCGTGCTAGACTGGCCGTGTTTGTGCCGCCGTATCGTGGGATGGGGG
>PMKX01000027.1 GCA_003158705.1 Actinomycetota bacterium | reverse complement strand
CACCAGGGTGGCGGCCACAAGCGCCGGTATCGGATCATCGACTTCAAGCGTGACAAGGACGGCGTGCCGGCCAAGGTCGCCCAGATCGAGTACGACCCCAACCGCTCGGCGCGCATCGCTCTGCTTCACTATGCGGATGGGGAGAAGCGCTACATCCTGGCACCCGAGGGTCTCACCGTGGGCGACGTGGTCGAGTCGGGTCCGGAAGCCGACATCAAGCCCGGTAACGCGCTGCCCCTGGAGAACATCCCGACGGGCACCACGATCCACAACGTGGAGCTGAACGAGGGTCGCGGCGGTCAGCTGGTGCGCAGCGCCGGCACCAGTGCGCAGCTTCAGGCCAAGGAGAAGGGTCACGGTGTGCTGCGCTTGCCCTCCGGCGAGCTGCGCCGCGTGCGCCTTGCCTGCCGCGCCACAGTCGGCGAGATCGGCAACTCCGACCATTCCAACATCGACGGCGGCAAGGCTGGTCGTCAGCGCTGGCGGGGCATCAGGCCCACCGTGCGCGGCACGGCCATGAACCCCGTCGACCATCCGCACGGCGGCGGCGAGGGCAAGACCACGGCCGGTCGTCACCCCGTCACGCCCTGGGGTGTGCCCACGCTGGGCTATCGCACGCGCGACAAGAACAATCGTTCCGACAAGTACATCATCCGCGGCCGCAAGCGCGGCAAGCACTCGTGAGGCGGGAGGAGTCCTCTTGAGCAGGTCAGCAAAGAAAGGTCCATACGTCGATGAGCGTCTCATGAAGCGCATCAACGCTATGAACGCGACCGGCGACAAGAAGATGCTCAAGACCTGGTCGAGATCCTCCACGATCTTCCCTGAGATGGTCGGCCACACGATCGCCGTCCACGACGGTCACAAGCACGTGCCGGTCTTCATCAGTGAGGCGATGGTCGGGCACAAGTTGGGCGAGTTCGCCCTCACAAGGACGTTCCGCGGTCACGTCAAGGGCGACCGCGCGGCGAGACGGTAGGGTCATGGCGGTCAGAGCACAAGCGAAATACGTTCGCGTGGCACCGCGCAAGGCGCGCGAGGTCGTGGACCTCATCCGCGGCAAGTCCGTGTTCGATGCGCGGACCGCGCTGTTCTTCGCCAACCGCGGTGCCGCCAAGGTGGTGGCCAAGGTCCTCAACTCGGCCGTGGCCAACGCAGAGAACAACAACGATCTCGCGGCTGCCGAGCTGTACGTGAAGGAGGCCTACGTCGACGAAGGCCCCACGCTCAAGCGCTGGAAGTTCCGTGCCATGGGTCGCGTCAACCGCATCCGCAAGCGCTCAAGCCATATAACCGTGGCCGTCGAACAAAGGGAGGGCCGTTCCTAGTGGGTCAGAAGGTGCATCCGGGCGGATTCCGCGTGGGAGTCATCCACGACTGGAAGTCGCATTGGTATACCGACAAGGACTTTAAGACGTTCCTTGCCGAGGATGGACGCATCCGCGCCCACATTCTCCGCAAACTGGCGCACGCTGGTCTGTCGCGCATCATCATCCGCAAGGATCAGAACAACATCACCATCGACATCCACACCGCTCGCCCAGGCATCGTCATAGGCAAGAGCGGCTCCGAGGTCGACGCGCTGCGCAAGGAGATCCACGCGCTCACCCACAAGAACGTGCAGGTGAACATAATCGAGGTCAAGCGCCCCGAGCTCGACGCCGTGCTGGTAGCCCAGTCCATCGCCGAGCAACTGGAGAACCGCGTCAGCTTCCGGCGCGCCATGAAGCGCGCCCTCACGAGTGCCATGCGTTCTGGCGCCGCCGGCATGCGCGTGCGCTGCGGCGGACGCTTGGGCGGCGCCGAGATGGCGCGCACCGAGCACTACAGCGAGGGCCGGGTGCCGCTGCACACGCTGCGCGCCGACATCGACTATGGCTTCAAAGAGGCACGTACGACGTTCGGCCGCATCGGCGTCAAGGTGTGGATCAACAAGGGCGAGATCCTCCCTGAGGGCTTTCCCAAGAACGAGAGCCGCGAGCGTCAAGAGCGCGATGAGCAGCGTCGCGACGATCGCGGGCGCGATCGTCGCCGGCCGCCGCGCACACCGGCGCCCCGTCAGGGTAGATAAGGGTTTGAGAGGCACAGCATGTTGATGCCCAGGAGAGTCAAGCACAGAAAGCAGCAGCGCGGCCGCATGGCCGGCATGGCCAAGGGCGGCACCGACATCGAGTTCGGCGAGTTCGGTCTCAAGGCTCTCGAGCCTGGCTGGGTCACCAATCGCCAGATCGAGGCGGCCCGTATCGCCATGACGCGTCATATCAAGCGTGGCGGCAAGGTGTGGATCAACGTCTTCCCGCACAAGTCGGTGACGCGCAAGGCGGCCGAGACCCGCATGGGCGGCGGCAAGGGTTCGCCCGAGACATGGGTGGCGGTCGTCAAGCCCGGCAAGATCATGTTCGAGCTTGCCGGTGTGACCGAACCTGTGGCGCGCGAGGCCATGCGGCTGGCGCAGCACAAGCTGCCCTTGCGCAGCAAGTTTGTGACACGGGAGGGATCCCTGTGAGAGCCAAGCAGATGCGCGAGCTTTCCGACGAGGATCTGGACGTGCGCCTGCGCGACACGCGCAAGGAGCTGTTCAACCTGCGCTTCCAGCACGCCACAGGGCAGCTTGACGATCCGCACAAGCTCAGCTCGACGCGGCGCGAGATCGCGCGCTTGCTGACGATGATCAACGAGCGCGATCTCGATCGCGAAGCTTCTGGTGGTGAGGGCTGATGGCGACGACCAAGAAGACCGAGACAGAGACGGCAGCGGCAAAGAAGACTCCGGCCAAGAAGCCGGCCGCCGCTGAGGCGCCGACCAAGAAGGCTCCGGCAAAGACGACGCCGGCCAAGAAGGCCGCTGCCAAGAAGGCGCCGGCCAAGAAGGCGCCGGTGAAGAAGGCAGTCGCCAAGAAGGCGCCGGTCAAGAAGGCCGCCCCGGCAGCTGCCGCCAAGGCCGCCGCCAAGCCGGCCAAGAAGCAGTCGGCGGCGCGCCTCAAGGCCAAGGCCGAGCGGCCGGCTCCTGAGCGCGTGCCCGGCCGCAAGGAACGTCGCGGCATCGTGGTCAGCAGTGCCATGGACAAGACCATCGTGGTGCGCATCGATGCGGTCAAGAAGCATAGCCGCTACGGCAAGGTCGTGCGCCGCTCGAGCAAGCTGCACGCTCACGACGAAGGCAACTCAGCCGGCGTGGGCGACCTGGTGCGTGTGGTCGAGACGCGCCCACTGAGCGCGACCAAACGCTGGCGCCTGCTCGAGGTCCTCGAGCGGGCTAAGTAGGAACACGGGAGCGGGCAGAGAGAGCAAGCATGATCCAAGTCGAATCGAGACTACGAGTGGCTGACAACACCGGCGCGCGGGAGATCCTCTGCATCCGCATACGCGGCGGTTCGCGGCGGCGCTACGCGACCGTGGGCGACGTGATCGTCGCCACGGTCAAGTCGGCGACGCCGGGAGGCAGCGTCAAGAAGGGCGAGGTCGTGCGCGCCGTGGTCGTTCGCACGCGCAAGGAGTTCGGGCGCAAGGACGGCACGTACATCGCCTTCGACGAGAACGCGGCGGTGCTCATCGACAATCAGAACAACCCGCGCGGCACGCGCATCTTTGGTCCGGTGGCACGGGAGCTCCGCGACAGGAATTTCATGAAGATCGTCTCTCTCGCCCCGGAAGTCCTTTGAGGGCGCGGCAGAGCCAGGAAGCTGAGTGACAGTGGCTGCGACAAGATCAAAGACGAAGATCCGCTCGGGCGATCAAGTGATGGTCGTGAGCGGCAAGGAAGCCGGTAAGTCGGGCAAGGTGCTCACCGTCGACCCTGAGAAGCGGCGTGTGGTCGTGGAGCGCCTCAACATGGTGCACAAGCACACCAAGCCGCACCCCAAGAAGAACCCTCAAGGCGGCGTGATCGAGCGCGAGGCGGCTATCGATCTCTCCAACGTGATGCTCATTTGCCCGGCCTGCGGCCAGCCGACGAGGGTCGGCTATCGGCTGTTGGAGGCCGGCGGTAAGGTTCGTGCCTGCCGGCGCGAGAACTGCAATGCGGACATCGACAAGGCGTAGAGAATGGCACGGCTCAAAGACAGGTACTTCAAAGAGATCCGCCCGGAGCTTCTCCAGGAGTTCGGCTACCAGAGCGTCATGCAAGTGCCGCGGGTGAGCAAGGTCACGCTCAGCATGGGCGTCGGCGAGGCCAAGACCAATGCCAAGCTCCTCGACGACGCGGTCGAGGAACTCGCGGCCATCACGGGTCAGCGGCCGGCAGTCACGCGCGCTCGCAAGTCCATTGCCAGCTTCAAGCTACGCGAGGGCATGGCCATCGGCTGTCGTGTCACGCTGCGCGGCGAGCGCATGTACGAGATGATCGACAGGCTCGTCTCCATCGCTCTGCCGCGCATCCGCGACTTCCGCGGTATCTCGCCCAGTCAGTTCGACGGGCGCGGCAACTT
>PMKX01000182.1 GCA_003158705.1 Actinomycetota bacterium | reverse complement strand
CGGCCCGGCGGTCGAGGGCGGCGTGGTTCTCTCCGGCCACACCGACGTCGTGCCGGTCGAAGGGCAGGCGTGGACCAGCGACCCGTTCGCTTTGCGCGAGGCCGACGGCCGGCTCTACGGACGCGGCGCCTGCGACATGAAGGGCGGCATCGCCGGCATGTTGTACGCCCTGGAAGTGCTGCACCGCCTGGGCGTCAAGCTGGCCGGCGACGCCCTCTTCTGCACGGTCACCGACGAGGAGTCGTCCGGCGCCGGCGGCTTTGCCGCCGTCGCCCGCGGCGTCAAGGCCGACGCCGGCATTTGCGCCGAGCCCACCAGCTTCGACGCCTGGGTCGCCTGCCGCGGCTCGCTCACGCCTGTCGTGACCGTGGAGGGGCGGGCCGGCCACGCCGAGATGGCCCAGCCGCACTGGCGCGAAGGCGGCGCCGTCAACGCCATCAGCAAAGCGCAGCTCGTGCTCGAGGCGATGGAGCGCCTGCAGCAAGAGTGGCTCACACGCGCCGACCAGAAGCATCCGCTGCTGAGCCCCGGCACCATCGTGCCGACCATCATCAAGGGCGGCGAGTGGTCGGTCACCTATCCTTCGAGCTGCGAAGTGACCTTCGAGGTCATGTACCTGCCCGGCCACGTGGACGCGGCGGGCACCGGCAAACCCATCGAGGACGAGATCCTGCACGCCGTCAACGCCGCCGCCGACGCGGACTCGTGGCTGGCCGAGCACCCGCTGCAGTGGTTCTGGGACGGCGACGTGGTGCCGGCCGAGGTGCCGGCGGATCACCCGCTCGTCGGCCTCTGTCTGGAGACGGGCGCCGCTCTGGGGCGCCCCGGCAAGCCGGCGGGCCTGGACTCCTGGCACGACGGCGCCACGTTCACGCGGCGCGGCGGCACGCCCACGTTCAGCTACGGCCCCGGCGACGGCAGCGCCGCGCACACCATCAACGAGTGGGTCGAAGTCGACCAGCTCGTCGACTTCGCCGCCGCCGCCGCNNGGCGCCGTGCGCCGCGGGTCGCCCAGGTAGATCTCGTGGTGCTTGCCGAGCGGCGCGCAGCCCTGCTCGCGAGCGAAGGCGTGCATGCGCTCGACCGTCGGCCCCTCGGCCTCGTACGGGCCGACGTGCATGATCTGCACGCTCAAGCCCTCCTCATAGCGCTCGAGGCGCAGGTCGTCGAGCTTGGGCAAGTCGCCCTTGCGGGCCCGAGCCTGCGCTCTGGCCCGGTCCACCATCACGGGCGTGACGAACTCAGGCTGCAGCATCATCAGCGTCCAGTGCCAGGCGCTCTTGTCTTCGAGCTCCAGGAGGCCCTGTTCGGTGTTCCACCAGAGGGCCTCGGGCGGCATCACGGCATAGTCCGGCGTGGTTGCCTCGGGGCCCTTCTTGAGCATGAACTTGAGCGTGTAGCCCACCGTGAACAGGGCGCCCATGGCCGCCTGGAAGGCCTCGCTCGAGTTGGGGTCGCCCTCGCCGTCGACCATCAGGTAGCTGAGCGGCGGCACCTCGACCAGCACCGGCTCCTTTGCCGACGGCCGGTAGAACTCCTTCAGCACCTTCTTGAGGTCGAGCTTCGCTGCGGCTTCGCCTGCGGCCATAGCAGGTCCCTCCCTTGCTCCCGCGTTTCGTCAATCGTGCGGCACGTGCCCGTGCGCTGAGCAGATTCCAGCGCCGCGCGAGAGCGGAGTCAAGAGCGAGGCAGCCATCGAACCCCAGACAGAGCAACGCCCGGGCCAGGAGGGAAGAGGACCCGGGCGTTGCGTGAGGGTCGATTGGTGCGTCAAGGACCGACCCTTACTATGTGGCGGACGTCAGCCGGGTTTACTGGGGGTGGGGGCACCCCGGCTGGAGCCCATTGGCAGCGGGCTGGGGGAACCCGTTTCTCTGCCGAACTCGACGGTCAGGGGTGAACCGCCGTCCGCCATGTGTGTCCTGCTCATTCCGTTTCGTCGTGTGCAGGATGTGGCTTCCCGTTGCCATGGGTGGAGTCTCCCACCGCAGTGTGAACCCTGTGTTAACCAGGCATTGCGAAAGGTCACGAGCAGGTTAAGAACGTGCTATGACGGCGGCGACAGGGTAAGTGAGCCGTCCCAGTGCCGGCGCCGAGATGACAAGCAACGGATGCACACGGCGTTCTCGTCGGCTTCTCACACCCGCCTAACGCGCGCGTCGCAGACTTTCTGTGCCTCACTCCGCCAAGGAGGACACGATGATCACACGGCGCATGCGCATACGACGCCAGACAGTCAGCGCTTTCTTGCACGTGGAACACGAGGAGGAACTCCTGCGCAAGGCCGCGGCCGCCGCAAAGGACGACCTTGCGCGCGAGAGCCACGCCGAACCTCAACACGCCCAGCGTCCCGCACCACTGCTACACTTTAGAGGAGATGGATGAAGCGCCGCGCTGGGTCTCCTGGAACCCCGTCACCGGCTGCACCAGGGTGTCGGACGGTTGTCTGCACTGCTACGCCCAGCGCTTCGCCGAGCGTTGGCGCGGCATCGTCGGGCACCCCTACGAGCATGGCTTCGACTTGCAGCTGCGCCCCGAACGGCTCAAGCTGCCGCAGCACTGGCGCAAGCCGCGCCGTGTGTTCGTCACTTCCATGAGCGACCTGTTCCATGAGAGCGTGCCGGACGACTACATCAGCGAGGTGTTCGCCGTCATGGAGCAGATACCGCGCCACACTTTCCACCTGCTCACCAAACGGCATCAGCGCATGCTGGACCTGGCGCCCTCGCTACCGTGGCCGGCCAACGTGTGGATGGGCGTCACGGTGGAGAGCGGACGGTACTCGGAGCGCGCCGACGCCCTGCGGCAGGTGCCGGCGGCCGTGCGCCATATCAGCGCCGAGCCGCTGCTCGGCCCGCTTGACGCACTCGATCTCTCAGGCATCGACTGGGTCATCGCCGGCGGCGAGTCGGGGCCGGCCCGCCGNNCGACCGCTGCCTGGCGGCCGGCGTAGGCTTCTACTTCAAAGGCTGGGGCGGCCGCACTCAGGGTCAGCTCGGCCGCCTCCTGGACGGCCGCGAATGGCTGCAGCGGCCGCCGATCAGTTCCGGCGCGCCTGCCTCGGCGGCCGCCCACCAACAGCGCCTCTGGGACGGCTGAGCGGTGCCCACGAAGCCGGCCAGCAGCA
>PMKX01000104.1 GCA_003158705.1 Actinomycetota bacterium | reverse complement strand
GGCGGACGCGGCAGCGGAGGCGGCCGCGGGGCCGCAGGTGGCTGCAGCGTCGAAGGCGGCCGCCGGCCCGCTGCCGGCCGCTGTCTACTGGGCGCCGCGCCTGGCGAGCGACGGCGACCCCGACCCAGCCGCCTTCCGGCGCCTGTTCCGCACCAGCGTCGAGCGTCGCCTGGTGAGCGAGGTGCCGGTGGGCTCGTGTCTCTCCGGCGGCCTCGACTCCACGACCATCGTCGCCTTCATGAGCGAACTGCTGGCCGAGGAGGCGCCGGACGCCGCCTCGCTGCGCGGCCAGCTCAAGACCTTCTCGGCGGTGTTCGACGGCGACCCCATCGACGANNTACGCGCAGTGGTGCGTCATGCGCTCGGCGCGCAGCCAGGTGACGGTGCTCCTCGACGGCCAGGGTGGCGACGAGCTGCTGGCCGGCTACGTGCCCTACCAGTACGTCTATCTGCGTCAGCTTCTCAAGCAGCGGCGCTATCGGGAGCTGGTGAAGGAGGCCTGGGCGGCCCGCGACGTGTTACGGCCGCTGGTCTCGCGCCGCTTGCGGCAGCGGCGCGGGCGGCTGGACGTGCGCGCCATGCTGCAGCCGGGTTTCGCGGCGGCCGCGCACGATCCCGGCTACGGCCGCACGCAAGACGACCTCAAAGAGCGTTTGTTGCAGGACCTGCTCACCTATAGCCTGCCCTGCTTGCTGCGCTACGAGGACCGCAACTCGATGGCCTTCTCGGTGGAGTCGCGGGTGCCTTACCTGGACCAGGAGCTCGTGGAGCACATCCTGAAGCTGCCGGCGGAGGCCATCGTGCATGACGGCTGGAGCCGCTGGATCCTGCGCGAGGGCCTTGAGGGCACGCTGCCCGAGAAGATCCGCTGCCGGCGCTGGAAGGTCGGCTTCACGACGCCGGAGATGCGCTGGCTCAAGGCGCGCCGGGCCACCTTCACGAGCCTCCTGCAGTCGCCGAGCTTCCAGGCGCGGCCCTACTGGAAGGGCGCCGAGGTCACGCGGGCCTTTTTGGCCGCGTGCCGGGGCGAGGTGGAGGACGCCATGTTCTTCTGGCGCGCCATGAACGTCGAGTTGTGGCTGCGGGAGTTCTGCGACCGCGCCGTGGTCGTGGAGGGCGCCGACGCGCACGAGGCGCTTTCGGCGCCGTACCCTGTGGGGGTGAAGCGGCGTGGCAGCATGGCCGAGGCCGGCGACAGAGTGGTGGCGGAGCTGGTGGGCGGCGAGACGGCACACGCCCGCGCCGCTGAGCATCTGTTGGCCACCTACAAAGCCAACGCCGGAAAGCATCTGTTCGCCGTCGCCGGCGGGCGCGTCTACGCGCGCCTGCCTGTGCGCACCGACCTGGTCAAGCGCGGCGACGACCTCATCGACGTGCTCAAGGCGCACGTGGACGGGCACGTTCACGACGGCGACATCGTGGTCATGGCCGAGAAGCCGGTCGCCTCGAGCCAGGGACGCTCGTATCACCTCGACGAGATCAAGCCGACGGCTCTGGCACGCCTGCTGAGCAAGGCCGTCACGCGCACGCCGCACGGCATCGGCTTGGGCATACCGCAGACCATGCAGCTCGCCATCGACGAAGCCGGGGCGCCGCGCATCCTGGTGGCGGCCGTCGCCTCGGCGGCCGGCCGCCTGTTTGGCCGGCGCGGCCTCTTCTACAGGATCGCCGGCCCTACGGTGGAGGCCATCGACGGCCCCACGCCCTACACGTTGCCGCCGCACAACACGCACGCCAAGCTCGGCCCCAAGGATCCCGATGCGGTGGCCGAGCGTCTCGCGGCGCACCTGAGCGAGGGCCGCGAGCGGCCCGTGGGGGCGGCGATCATCGACGCCAGCGACCTCACTGCCACCGTGCTCGGCGGCTCGTCTGGCGTCGACCGGGAGCTGGTCGCGACCCTCATGCGCGACAATCCACTCGGCCAGGGTCACGAGCAGACGCCGGTGGCTGTGTTGCGTCTGGTGGGCGAGCTGGCGGCGCGCTAGCCGCGCCGGGAGCCTACTTGACGATGAGCGTGTTGGCGCCCGGTGCGGCCACCGTGCGCCCGGCGAGGTCGATGGCCACCACTGTGTACACGTAGCTGCCCTTGGCCATGGTCGCCGTGAGCTTGGCCGTGAGCGTCGCGTTGGTGGCTTCGAGCCCGACCCAGAACGTGCCTGCGTCCTTGCCGGTCGAAGTCTTGACCTCGATCCAGGTGGCCGCGCGGGGACTCTGCGTGTCGTCGACGGCGTACTTGACGGTGAACGACTTGCCCTTGGCGACCGTGATCGAGTTGAGCGCCTTGGTGGTCGGCGGCTTCTTGTCGATGAAGCCGGTGCCGCCACCGTCGCTCGTATGCAGCACCACTCCCTTGTCGCCGGCGATCCAGGCGAGGAGGCTATGTGCGGGGCAGGCCACGGCGCTGAGCCCCGCACCTACGCGGTAGCGCTGCGTCTTCCAGGTCTTGCCGGCGTCGTTCGTGTAGAGCACGACGCCCCAGAGCCCGTAGGACGCGCTACCCACGGCCCAGGCGTGAGTGCTGTCGGTGAAGGCGAGCGAGCTCAGGGCCACGTACGTACCCAGGTTCGAGCTCTGGCTCTTCCAGGTGCCGCCGCCGTTGGTCGTGTGCAGGATCGTGCCGCCGCTACCGGCCACCCATCCGCTGGTAGCGCTTGTGAAGGCAACGGCACAGAGGGACGCATGGGTGTGCGACGTCTGCTTCGCCCAGCTCTTGCCACCGTTGCTCGTATGCATGATGGTGCCGTTGTCGCCCACCGCCCAGCCATGGGACCAGTCGAGGAAGGTGACGCCACGCAGCGAGGTCGCCTTGCCCGTATTGCGTGCCGTCCAGGTGGTGCCGCCGTTGGCGGTGCAGCGCACGGCGCCCTTGTCGCCGACCACCCAGGCGTTGTTGGTGTCCACGACGCTCACGGCGTTCAGGCGAACGCCGGCGTGCGAGTTCTGCACCTTCCAGGAGGCACCGCCGTTGGCGGTGCTCAGCACGAAGGCGTGCTGCTGTTTGTCTGCCGAAGTGGTGCTGTAGCCCACTGCCCAGCCGCGGGTGCTGAAGAACGCCACCGAGGTGAGCCCCGTGTTGTCGGCGGCCAAAGTGCGGCGCGTCCACTGCGCGCCGCCGTCTGTGCTGCGATAGATGACGCCGCGATTCACGCCCGCGGTGTCGGGGAGCATGCCGACCGCCCAGACGGTGCTGGTGGAGGTGACCGCCACGCCGTTCAGCGTGGCATTGTGGCTGAGGCCGTTGGTCTGTGGCGTCCAGCCTCGCGTCGCCACCCGCGGCGACACAACTTGCGCGGCGCCGGCGAGCGACGCATCGAGCCCAAGCGCGGCGACGAGCGCCGCTGCCAGACACGTGAGTACGAGCAGAGCTGACGAGCGTCTCACTCCCGACCTCCTGGCGCGCGACCGGGCAGTATCGCCCTTTCCGAACGTAGGTTATTATTGTAAACCTAGGACTGATCCAATCCGAGTTCGCTGGGGGCGCATCATGAGGATCCCGTCTATTCGCTCGACCGCTCGGTGGCTGTGCCTGTCCGTAGTGCTTCTGCTGGCTTTGCCGGCGGTGGCCGGCGCCAGGCCGTCCACGCACGTCGGCGCCGGCGGGGCGGCGCGGGCCACCGTTGGCGCCGCGTTCGTCAAGGCGCCGCTCAATCCGGCCTTCGTGCGCTATCAGAAGCTGCTCAAGGCCGGCACGCTACCGCGCGGCTCTGGGAGCCACGGGCTGGGCCTCGAGCCGCCGCCGGTGTACCTCCCGGCGCTCAGCGGCGCGCATCCGACGGTGATCGCGCGCAGCTTCCCGGCAACTTACGATCTGCGCACGCTGGGCAGGGTCAGCTCGGTCAAGGACCAAGGCCCGAACGGCACCTGCTGGGCCTTTGCGACCATGGGCTCGCTCGAGTCCTGTCTCTTGCCTGGCTCATCGTTCGACTTCTCTGAAGACAACATGATCCTGACAGGCGGCTTCGACTATGCCTATGGCGGCCCCTACGAGACCGGAGGGGGCTACTTCAAGTCGACCGCCTATCTGGCACGCTGGGGCGGGCCGGTCCTCGAGAGCCAGGACCCCTACGAAGACGACTACAGCCCGCCCGGCCTCGCGCCCGCCAAGCACATCCAGGACGTCACCTTCCTGCCCGGCCGCAGCGGCTCCCTCGACAACGACGCGATCAAGGCGGCCGTGATGGCCCACGGCGGTGTGTACTCAGACATCCATGTGGGCGACACCGACCAAAGCATCTACTTCGACGGCACCTACAACTCCTGGTACTACGACGGCAGCTCCGGCTCCGACCACGCGGTGCTCATCGTCGGCTGGAACGACAACTTCCCGGCGGCCGACTTCGTCTACCCTGCGCCGGGCAACGGGGCGTTCATCGTCAAGAACAGTTGGAGTAACACTTGGGGCGACAGCGGCTACTTCTACGTCTCCTAC
>PMKX01000043.1 GCA_003158705.1 Actinomycetota bacterium | reverse complement strand
CAGGTCACGGCCCAGGACGGCAGCAGCCAGACCTACAGCGTGACGGTGACCCGGGCGCTGCTCATTCCGAAGCTGACCCTCAAGCTGAGCGGCCCCAAACACGGCGTCCTGAAGCTCGGCAAGAGCCTGACGGCCAAGGGCACCACATCCACCAGCCTCGCCGGCGGCACGGTCACGCTCACCGTGCAGCGCAAGCAGGGCAGCAAGTGGCTCAAGGTTACCAGCCTGAGGCCGACGATCAACGCCAAAGGCGCCTACAGCGTTACCTACAAGCCCGCCAAGAAAGGTAGCTACCGCATCGAGGCCACGGTCGCCAAGACGGCCACCAGCACGGCCGCTGCGAGCAAGTGGCTGACGTTCAAGGTGGTCAGGGTGAAGCACCGCCGCTAGGAGGAGAGATACGGCACGCACGGAAAGGACTTCCGTCGGCAGCAGGCTGGCGGGAGGCCTCTCTTCGTGTATCTGACCTGCCGCGACTCGGCCTGAGTGACGCCATGCAGCACGATGAAACTGCGCATGAGGACTCATGCTGTCCGCACAGCCGGAATCCACGCGTGCTTGGTCGCCGGCTGACCAGCACACCCTCGACTGACGGTGTGCCCCTGAGATAGGCCCTGTCGCTGTCACGGCAAAGCGCGCTACACTGCAAGCCGTGATCAGTGTCATCATCCCCACACTTGACGAAGAGCTGCTGCTGCCCGCCTGTCTGGCGGCGCTGGCCGGCCAGACGGCGCATGAGCTGATCGTCGCCGACGGCGGCAGCGCCGATGCGACGCTGGCCATCGCCGCTGCGGCAGGTGCGCGCATCGTCTCTTCGGAGCGTGGCCGCGCGGAGCAACTCAATCGGGGTGCCGCCGCGGCGCGCGGCGAGGTTCTGGTATTCGTGCATGCCGACACCTGCCTGCCCGGCGACCTGCTGTCCCGCATCGGGCACCTGCTGGCCGACGACCCACGGATCGTCGGCGGCTGCTGCACGCTACGCTTTGACGACTCGGCCACGCGATATCGGTTGATGGCGGCTCTCGGCAATGCCTATCTGCGTCTTACTCACGCACAGTACGGCGACCGCGCCATGTTCGTGCGTTGCGCGACCTTTGCCGCCGTCGGCGGCTTTCGCCCCTTGCCGATCATGGACGACGCCGATCTTGGCCGCCGCTTGCGCCGCGCGGGCCGCACCGTGTTGCTCTCGGGGCCGGTGACCACGAGCGCCCGTGAGTTCAAGCGCCAGGGGGCTGTGAGGCTCGTGGCCAAGCTCGCCATCGCTCATGTCGCCTTCTGGCTAGGAGTGGAGCCGGAACGCATCCATCGGTTCTACTACTCCCACGGTGACGAGGCGACGGTGACGGGGGAGCGAGATAGGGGCGCTGCGCAAGTGATCGCCGACGCGCAGAGAGGCCGGTGATGTCGTGAAGGATCTATCAGGAGGTGCCGGCATGTCGCTCGTCTCTGGCCTCGAAGACAGGCGCGCGGCGGTCCTGGCTGTAGCGCGCATCTTCATCGGTCTGCTGTTTCTCAGTGTGTGGACCTACAACCTCGGCCACGGCTACTACTGGACCTCCGGCTACAAGAGCTTCGTGAGCATCTACGCCGCCGACACACGCACGCCGCTCATGGCCGGCTTCCTCAGACACGTCGTCATCCCCAATGCGGCGATCTTCAGCAAGCTGCAGATGGTCAGCGAGCTGGCGCTCATCGGCATACCACTGACGCTTGGTCTGTTCACTCCCGTGGCCGGCGTGGTGGGGGTCGTGTTCGCGCTCAACCTGGGCCTGGCCGCCAACGGCAAGCCGCATGAGTGGATGGGTACCTACGCGATGCTCTTCCTGCTCCTGGCCATGGCGGCGCTCACTCAGGCCGGCCGCACGTGGGGCGTCGACGGTCGGTTGCTGCGCCGCTACGGGCGTCCGCGGCTACCGATCTACTAGGCCATGCCGGTGAGCGCCGGTGAGTCGCTCTGCGCCGTCGTCGTGATGGCGCGAGAGCCTGCGGTCGGTGAGGTCAAGACGCGGCTGGCTGCCTCGCTCGGCGAAGCGGGCGCACGCGCCGCCTATGTGCGTCTGCTCGGCGACACCATGGCGCGTGTGGAGCGTCTTGCCGGCGTCCAGCCGATCGTCGCGCTGCGCGACGCAGGCGCTTCGCCGGCGCCCGAGCCTGCGGCTGGCGCCGCTCTGAGCGACGCCGGCGCCTTCCTGGAGCGCCTTGTGGCCGCCGGCGCCCCACCGCTCGCCGGCGCCGGCCGCTGGCGTCAGCTGGCGCAGCGCGGCGACGGCCTGGGAGCACGTCTCGCCGCCGTGTTCGCGTCACTGTTCGCCGCCGGATTCCGCGTCGTCGTCATCGTCAACAGCGACAGCCCCGCCTTGCCTGAGGAGTACCTGAGTCAGGCGTGCGCGATTCTGGGCGGTGAGGCTGCGGACGGCGCCGGCGCAGCCCGCCGGTCGTCAGGCAGCGCCGCCGGCCCGACGTCAGACGGCGCTGCCCGTGCCGGCGAGCTTGTGCTGGGCCCTGCCGCCGACGGCGGCTACTACCTCATCGGCACGGATGCAGGGACATGGCGCCGGCACGGTGACGCGCTCGCCGAGCTGCTCGCGAGCACGCCCATGGGCACGCCGTCGGCGCTCGACTTCACCGAGCGTGCGGCCCGGGTGCTCGGTCTCGAGCTGCACACGCTGCCTCTCTGGATCGACGTGGACGAGGTCTCCGACCTGCCTCTGCTCGATCGCCTGCTGCCTCGAGCTACGGCGGGCGAGAAGCCGCGCGGCGAGCCTCTCGAGGGCCTGCGCGAGATTTACCTGCACGTCACCAACCGCTGTCGTCTCTCGTGCCCTCACTGCTACAACATCGCCAACCCGCGGGGCGTGGGCGAGCTCTCCACGCACGAGTGGCGCGACGTGATCGACCAGTGCGTCGGCCTGGGAGCGGGCAGCTTCGTCTTCATCGGCGGCGACCCGTTCCTGCGTGACGATCTGCTGCCGCTCGTCGACCACATCACGGGGCTGCACGGGCGCAAGTCGCGGATCTTCTTCAACGGCCGGCTCGCCGCCGGCACGGCACGCGAGATGGCTCGTGTCGGGCGGGGTCTGCTCCGCCCACTCGTGAGTCTCGACGGCACGAGCGAGGTCAACGACAGCCTGCGCGGAGCCGGCAACTTCGACGACACCGTGGCGTCCATCCGGCACCTCGTGGCCGCAGGACTCGACCCAGTCGTCAACACGGTCACTTTGTCCTCGGTGCTGCCCACCCTGCCTGAGATGGCGCGTCTGCTGACCGCTGAGGGCGTGGGGCGCCTGCACTTGATCTTCCCTCACCGGCGCGGCGGAGTGGCCGCGCACCCCGATCTGGTGCCCTCCGGCGTCGAGATGGTGGCGGCGCTCAGGGAGCTTGTGCGCGTCGCCGCCGACATCGGACTCACGGTCGACAACGTCGCCTCCTGGCGGCGCCGGCTGGCGGCGCCGCAGGACTTCTGCACGTGCGGCTGCCGCGACCTCGCCGTCGACCCTTTCGGCAAGGTTCACGCCTGCACCATAACCTGCGGCGATCCGGCATTCGTGGCCGGCGACCTGCGCCGCCAGGACCTCGAGACAATCTGGCGCACGTCGCCTTCGCTTCGTTTGCTGCGCAGTGCCCACGCCCGCGACCGCGCTGAGTGCGTCGCCTGCCCGGTCGTGGACGCTTGCGGCGGCGAGTGCTGGATGCAGGCCCACTACGCCGCCCGCGCCGAGGCGCGGCCCGCCGGCTACGCGGCGCCGTTCCCATACTGCGACTTCATCCGCCCCATGTTCGAGGAGCTGATCGCCGAGCACGCGGTCGCCGACGGTGGCCAGGCGGCGGCCGGCGAGGCCGACTACGCGCTCTTCGACTGCATATGAGGCTACTAAGGGTCCGGGAGTTCTCGGGCACGCTATGAGGAGAGCAGAGCGGGGCGTGCGCGTGGCCGTGCGGCGGCGGCACGCTCGCCGACCCGCAGCAGATCGCCGAGGCGGTCGCCTTTCTCGCCGTCGGCGCGCTTGATGAGCGCGTGGGAGCCACTGGGTATACACGCGAGTAGACCGCAACGACGATGTGCAGGCAGGTTACGCGAATGGCTGCTACGACCGTCATCATCTACTCCTTGACCACTTGCGGCTGGTCCGCCAAGGCCAAGGCCTTCTTCCGGGATCGGGGCCTTAGCCCCTACGTGATCGAGTACGACATGGCCGACGCCGACCTGCAGCGCAAGCTTGCGGCTGAGATGCGCGAGCACGGCGCCGAAGGTTTTCCCTTCGTGAAGATCGACGGGCACGTGGTGCGCGGCTACAGCCCGGCAGACTACGAGAGGCTGCTCAAGGGGTAGTTCGTCCGCTCGGCGTGGCGTAGGTGGACGGGGTCACGTCCGGCGGGCGTGGCGCAGGTGGACGGAGTCACGATGTCTTGCGATACACCGTCCCCTGCAGCTGCGCTACAAGATCGCCGGCTTCGTCTGTGACGTCGATGAGGTAGGTCGCCAGNNGCCTTGAAGTAGGCGATGCTCACGTTGATGGCCACGGCAAGCGTGCCGCGTGAGTTGGACGCTGCCGCGAACGCCGCATCGGCGAGGGAGAAGGTGGCCCCGCCGTGCAGGCTCCCGGCACTGTTGAGGTGGTAGGCCTCGACCTGCATGCTGGCCCGAGCGTGGCCATCGCCGGAGTCAAGTATCTCGACGCCGAGATGGCGGGCAAAGCCGTCGCTCTCGACCAACTTCTTCAGGTCGTCCATCTTCAGGACCTTCCCTTCTCGAGGCTGACCTTGTCGTAGGGCAGAGACGACGTGGGATGGCCGGCCTGCGTCTCGGCGGGGTAGCCGACGGCGACCATCGCCTCCACGGCCGCGGCCGGGTCAAGCCCGAGGACCTCGGCGATGTACTCCTGGGCGCTCTGCTGCTCGTCGTGCTCGCGCAGGCGTACCTGCACCCAGCAGCTGCCCAGGCCCAAGTCGTGTGCCTCCAGGTGCAGGAGGAGCGTGGCGATGGCCGCGTACTCGACCCACACGTCCGACATCTTCGGCTGCGCGCAGACCACCACTACCAGCGGCGCGCCCTTGAGGAAGGCGGAGCCGTGAGCTTTCGCTTGCGAGAGCTGTGCGATTGTGGCTCGGTCGCGGACAACGACGAACTCCCACGGGGCCTTGCCCGGCGAGGCGGGAGCTCGCAGCGCAGCCTCGATCAAGAGGTCGAGCTTCTCTTGCTCGACCGGCCGGTCCGTGAACGCGCGGATGCTTCTTCGGGAGCGCAACAGGTCGATGAGCATGTGCATGCCTCACAGTTCGCGTCGCGGGGTGGACGTGCCCCACTTTGGTGGACGTTGCTCGCTTTTGCAGACACGTGCATTATGTCGCCAGTTGCGGTGCCGTGTCTCCGCCGCCCGCGGTCCGCCGTCCGGCGTCTCCTGCGCCGAGCATGATGTCGGACCAGGGCAGGGGGCCAATGTGCGTGGTATGGTCACGGGACTGAGGCGGCCGAGCGATGTGCGCCGTCTCCAGCTCATAAGGGAGCCGCCATGATGTGTCGCAAAATCCTTGCCCTTGTGGTGGTGACGACGCTCGTTTCGCTCGCNNAGCACCGACGGTAGCGTCAAGGGCATGGTCATTAACATCAGCCGGAACGGCGACGCGTACGCCATTGACGGCCTTGTCACACCTCCCATGCGCGCGACGATGCAGAACGGCAAACTGACCGTGCGGCCCTCGTTCCAGGTCATAAGAATGGGCGAGCCGTTCGCCACGATGACCCTGACGCTGAGCGCGGACGGCAAGATGCTCACCGCCTCCATGACGGCCCCTTGGCAGCCGTGGATGGGAAGCGGCCCGATCGTCATGACGCGGCCGGCCGTTTCCGACGCGACGTTGGCTGCACAAGTCTTGAAGCAGGACAAAAAACCCAAGGATACGGTGGTCAAAGACGGCGTCCATTCGCTGCGGATCGGCATTATGACCTGGGCGGCGGACCACCACGGCAGGTACCCTGCCGCCGACATGGTCGTCAGAAGCAACAAGAACTTCGCCGGCTATCTCTTCAGGTGGCCCGCAAGCCCGTACTCCGGCGCTCCCATGAAGCCTGGCGATCAGCCCGGCGATTACACCTACACGAGCAACGGCACGAGCTTCAAGCTTGCGGGCCACCTCAGCGACGGCACCGACTTCACCGTGCCCTGAGTCACCGGCGCCTCGCCGGCAGGCCGGCGCGCCACTCTACGGCTTGTACTTCTGCAGCGTCGCGTCGTAGGAGTTGGTCGTCGTCCAGATCGAGCCACTCACGTACAGTCCTGCCGTGCCGTCGAGCGCCAGCGGACCGCCCCGGTCGTCCCCGCCGTCGGGCCAGCCGAAGTCGGCACGCCAGGCCACCTTGCCTGCCTTCGTGCGCTTCTCGATCAGGATGTTGTTGTCGGTCGCTGAGGGCGCCTCGAAGCCGCTCACGTACATGCTGCCGGCCGGACCTTTGACGATGCTGTAGTAGCCCATGGCGCCAAGCGGGTTGCTCGGTGCGGCATCCGAGTGCAGCCAAACCGTCTTGCCGGCCGTCGTGACCTTGGCGAGAAACGTCTTGTCGGCGCCGCCGGCGAGTGGATGGCGCAGACCGCAGAGCAGTACGTGACCGGAGCTGTCGAAGCACATGCCGTTCACGTTGGCGCTGGTCCCGGCGTGCTTGAACTGCTTGACCCAGAGGCGATGACCGGCCAGGTCGTACTTGACCAGCACGGCGTCGTAGCGGCCTGCGAGGTCGGCCTGCGTGTTGCCCGCCACATACACGGCGCTCTTGGAGACGATGACCGTGGTCGGCACGTCGCCGTGCTTGAGGACTCCGTTGTAGCGGCGCGTCCACAGGCTCTTGCCGGCGGGTGAGATCTTGCGCGTGACCCAGTCGTTGGAACCGGCTGTGGTCACGGTGCTGCCGATCACGTAGGTGTTCCGCTGCGCGTCGATGGCGATGGCGTAGCCCTGGCTGGTCAGCGTGGGGCCGCTGTACAGGTTGTCCCACAGCCTCTTACCGTCGGCGGCCCGGAACTTGGCCGTGTAGACGGCCTGCCCTGTGCTCATGCCGCCTACGGCCGTGCCGGTGACGTAGGCGTTGCCGTCGTGATCCATCACCACGTCGGCAGCCCACGCTGGGCCGACCAACATGATGTCCTTCTGCCATATGACGTGACCGTCGGCACCCGAGAATTTGACTACGGCGAACCCGCCGCCGGAAGCGTAGCTCGAGCCCACGACGATGACGTTGCCGGCGCGGTCGACGGCCAGCGCGGCTCCCCGGCTGTCGGCCCCGCCGTGGCTCCAGGTCTCGACGGCCGGGACGGTCGGCGTCTGCCACAGAGGCGTCTCGTCGGCGCCGTACTTGGCCACCGTCATGAGCCAGCCCGGGCCTTGGGTGAAGCCCTGTGTGCCGCATACGTACACTGTGTGGCCGGGGCCGATGGCGACGTCGTTCCACATGTCCTGGTTGGTGGTGGGGCCGTAGATGGTGGTCCACTTGAGGTGTGGGATGCTGCCGGCGGTGGCCGGCGCCGCGGCCACCGCGGCCCCGGTCAGGGCGGCCACGAAGAGGGCCAGGGCCACGACAAGGGCTAGATGCAGATTGCGGTGATGCGAGTCCATGGCGTCTCCCCGGGGTCGCATGGCCCCTTTGCTGGGGCGATCGGTGTGCACCCTAGACTCTAGCACCCAAGGCCGGGGCTGACACGATGAGCGGGCGGTGCTTTCGGGCACCGCCCGCTCACAAACCTCTCTACGCCGCCGCCCAGACGCCACCGGCGGCCGCCCTGCTGACGCGCGGCGGCCGGTCGCCCTCAGCTGATCAGCTAGTTGCGCTTCTTGCGGTTCTCTTCGGTTTGGTGGTCGCGCTCAGCGCGCTCTTTGAAGTCGGCGTCAGGGTAGACCTTCTGCTCGAGGTCGTGCTGCTTGGGCGTCACGTCGCGATGCGCTTCGCGACCGTGGGCGTCGATCGCGGCCTGTGTCGCGAAGCCCGCGGCGCAATGGGGGCAGGTGAAGAGTTGCATGACCATCACGTCATCTCCTTGAGTGGCGGTGTTCTGCCCTGACTGTACCCGCGGGGAGTCGATCGAACCGTGCCCAGGCGACGACCAGGCTCCTCGCTCACCGGCGACGGGCCCCGTCGGCAACACCGACTTGGCCATGGGACTATCATGGGAGCGGACCATGAATGGGCTCCGGTCGGTTGTTGCGTCAGGCGGTCGCTTGCCTGATGCAGAGGGAGGTTCTCGCATGAGACGCTCACATCTGGTCTCGATCACGCTGGCGGGCCTGCTTGTGGCAGCCCTCACGTTGATCGGGATTTCGGTTGCAGCCGCCGCGCCAGGTCTGGCGATCCCGCCGAGCGCCGTGCCAGTGTTCGGCTCGCCGGTTGACCCTCTGGCCCTGACGGCCGCCCAGGCCGAGCTGACGGCTTCCGACGGGATGGCGAACGACTACTTTGGCATCTCAGTGGCCGTCTCGGGCGACACCGCCGTGGTGGGGGAGCCCTACGCGGGCGACTACAACGGCGTCGGCACGGCTTACATCTTCGTGCACTCGGGCGGCGGCTGGACCCAGCAAGCCGAGCTGACGGCTTCCGATGCAGCCGGCCACGACTGGTTCGGCATCTCGGTCGCCATCTCGGGCGACACCGTCCTGGTGGGCAAGCTCGGGGGCGCCGCCTACGTGTTCACCCGCTCAGGTACAAGCTGGACTCAGCAGGCCCAGCTCACCGCCGCCGGCGCCGCCGACGACCGGTTCGGCATGTCGGTGGCCATCTCGGGCGAGACTGCCCTGGTGGGGGCGCCCTGGGGCCCCGCTGCCTACGTCTTCACTCGCTCAGGTACCAGCTGGAGCCAGCAGGCTGAGCTCACCCCTACCGGCGGGGCCACCGGCTGGTTCGGCCAGTCGGTCGCGCTCTCCGGCGACACCGCCTTGGTGGGCGCGTTCCATGACACGGTCGGCGCCAACGCCGACCAAGGCTCGGCCTACGTCTTC
>PMKX01000073.1 GCA_003158705.1 Actinomycetota bacterium | reverse complement strand
CTGCTCGGGATGGTCATGCAGAAGGGCCTCGACGAACTCGACCTCGAGGTCGCCGGCGACCAGCTTGACCTCGTCGCGCAGCACGTCGCAGGCGATGATCTTGGCGGCAGCGGTCATGCCTCTATGGTAGCAGGCTGAACGAGGTCAGTCGCGCACCCGGGCGCGCTTCATGGCATACATGCGCTGGTCGGCTTCGTGCAACAGGTTATCGACGTCCTCGCCGGTGGCGGTGTGCATGCCGAGGCTCGCCGAGAGGCGCATGGCGCCGTTTTCGGCGCCGACGTTGCGTTGATCCATGGCGGCGAGGATCTTGTCGCTCACGCGGTGCGCGCCCTCCTCGTCGGTGCTGGGCATGAGCACGACGAACTCGTCGCCGCCGTAGCGGGCGACTATGTCGGCGTCGCGGCAGCAGGTGCCCAACAGGGCAGCGAGCTCGCGCAGCAGGCGGTCGCCGGCCTGGTGGCCGAGTTGGTCGTTGGTGCCTTTGAGGTCGTCGACGTCGAGGAAGATGATGCTCACCTTGCCGCCGCTGCGGCGCAGCTCCTTGCTGGCTCTCTCGAGGGCCATCTCCAGGTAGCTGCGGTTGTAGACGCCGGTGAGGCCGTCGTGCACCGCCAGTTGGTCCTTCTCCTGCATCAAGCGCTGGTTCTCCAGGGCGATGGCGGCCTGGATGGCGAACGTGCGCAGCAATGTGCGTTCGTCGTCGGTGAAGTGATGCACCTCGTCGTAGTACACGGCGAGAGCGCCGTAGGTGCCCTTGTAGCTCTCGAGCGGCGCCGTGAGGAAGGCGCGGAAGCCGCCGACCCTCACGAGCACGGGGTCGACGAGCGGTTCACGGCTCACGTCGTCAACGCTCACCGTCTCCCCGTTGACGATGGCACGTCCCGAGAGAGACTCGTGAACGGGCATCTCGCACAGGCGGCGAAACTCATCGTCGAGACGGTAGATCTCCTGAGCTACGAGCTTGTTGCCGCGCACGACCAGCAGGGCCGACTTCTGAGCGTCGACCAAGCGCGCCGCCTCCGCCAGGATCGTCAGGCCCAGAGAATGCGACTCGAGGCCGCGGTTGAGAGTCTCGGCCGCCTCCAGCAAGCGCCGTTCGCCCTCCCCGCGGACGAGCTGCTCGCGGTAGAGCAGGGCGTGCTCGATGGCCGAGGCCAGCTGGGCGCTGGCGGCGGTGGCGAAGTAGACGTCGTCGGCCGAGTAGGCGCGTGCCGCACGAGTGGCGATGACCAGCACACCGAGCAGGCGGCCCTGCGCTTTGAGCGGCACGCCGACGAGTGTCTGCAGACCCTCTTGGCTCACGCTTGGTAGCGGTACGGAGCTGGCCTCGACATTGTCGATGATCACTGTCTCTTGGCTCTCGACCACCAGGCCGATGATGCCCTTGCCGAAAGAGAGCTCGGACAACGAGCGGGCGAACCAGTCCGACACGCCGCGATGCGCGGCCACCTCGGGGGAGTCCTCGCCGACCAAGGCGATCCAGCCGGCGTCCACCTCGAGGATCTCGATGACCTTGTCGAGGCCCATGTCGAGCACCGTCTGCAGCTCGAGTGAGGCGTTCACCGCCGAGACGATGGCGTTGAGGGCGACGAGCTCCTGGTTGCGGCGCTCCACCTCGATGGCCAGTTCGGCCGGCGGGCGCGTGTAGTCGGACAGCCGGCAGGACGAGCACGTGGCCAGCGCCACCTCCTTGCTGGCGCCGAGCACGAAGGGGTCGCGCTTGCGGCAATACCAGACTTCGACGGTGGCACCGTCCATCTGGGCCTCATACGAGTCCAGGAACTTGCACTCCATGAGCGCGGCTATAGTAGCATTCGGAGGGACATTCCTCAGGCATTATCGTCCCCGCCGACAGAAAACATGAGCGCTCCGGCAGCCGCCGTCAGCGCTGCTTGCACAGGCTGGTGGGGGAACGTTCGAAGGAGGCATCCGTGAGTGTGCGCAAAGTGCTGGTCGCCGGCGCCGGCCAAATGGGGGCCGGCATAGCCCAGGTAGCCGCCCAGGCCGGTCTCGACGTGGTGATGACCGATGTGGCCGACGAGTTCATCGTTCGCGGCATGGCGATCATCGAGAAGGGCCTCGGCAAGCAAGTCGAGAAAGGAAAGCTGCAGGCCGCGGAGCGCGACGCCGCTTTGGGGCGCATCGTCACCGGCACCGATCTGTCGCTCGGCAAAGGTGCCGACCTGTTCATCGAGGCGGTGCCCGAGACGCTGGAGCTCAAGAAGGACGTGCTGGGGCGGGCCGACGCCGTCCTGGGGCCGCAGGCGATACTGGCCACGAACACGTCGAGCCTGTCGGTGAGCCGGCTTGCCGCCTTGGCCAGCCGGCCCTCCCGCTTCGTGGGCATCCACTTCTTCAACCCCGTGCCGCTGATGGCCCTGGTCGAGGTCGTCAAGGGTAGCGAGACCGCTGACGAGACCGTTGCCGCGGCGCGGGAGTTCTGCGAGCAGCTGGGCAAGTCACCCATCACGGTCGCCGACTCGCCCGGCTTCGTCGTCAATCGCATCCTCTTCCCGATGATCAACGAGGCGGCCCAGGCCTTCGCCGAGGGCGTGGCCAGCGCCGCCGACATCGACGCCGGCATGAAGCTCGGCGCCAACTTCCCTATGGGCCCCTTGGCACTCGCCGACCTGGTCGGCCTCGACACGACCAAAGCCATCCTCGAGTCGCTCGAGCGAGAGCTGGGCGACGTGAAGTATCGGCCCAGCGCCGTGCTGGGCGAGCTGGTGTCGGCAGGTAAGCTGGGACGCAAGGCGGGGGCCGGCTTCCATACCTATTCGTGAGGCGGCATCGGCCGGCCTCTCGCGAGGCTGCCGGTATCTCGGGAAGGACGTGCGATGAGTCCGCTGCGTGAGGGCTACGTGCAGCTCTACACCGGTGAAGGCAAGGGCAAGACGACGGCGGCCCTGGGCCTCGTGGTGCGCGCTTTGGGCCGGGGACTGCGGCCGGTGATGCTCCAGTTCATGAAGGCCGACCCTGAGTGCGGCGAGCTGGTCACGCTGCGCCG
>PMKX01000220.1 GCA_003158705.1 Actinomycetota bacterium | reverse complement strand
CGTACAGCGCCATGTAGTTGAGCAACGCCGCCAGGTTAGCGCTGGCGAACAGCCGGTTGTGCAGCAGCAGGTCCAGGTCGAGCACCGGGTCCTTCACGCGCACCTCGGTGAACACAAACGCCGCCAGGCTCGCAGCCGAGAGCACAAGGAGGCTGACCGTGCGCGACGCCGCCCAGCCCCACTCGGACGCGAACGTCAGTGGCACGAGCAAGCAGATGAGGGCGGCGCCCAGCAACACCGTGCCGAAGACGTCCGGGCGCGGCGCCGCCGCCTCTTGTCTTTCGCCGCGCGGCAGCAGCAGCCATCCCCATATGAGCCCGGCGACGCCGATCGGCAGGTTGACGAGGAAGATCGAGCGCCAGCCGAAGTGGTCGACCAGCTGCCCGCCGAGCACCGGTCCCACGCTGAGCCCCACGTACACAGCCATCACGTTGATGCCCAGCGCGCGACCTCGTTCGCGGGGTGGAAAGACGGCCGTGACGATGGCGGCTGCAGTGGCGCTCATCAGGGCGCCGCCGGCGCCCTGGATGGTGCGGCTCACGATGAGCCAGGGACCGTTCATGCTCAGCGCGGCCAACAGCGAGCCGAACGTGAAGACGACGATGCCCGCGAGGTAGAAGTGGACGCGCCCGCGATGGTCGGCCAGCCGGCCCAGCGGGATGAGGAGCACCGCCATCGCCAGCAAGTAGGCAGCCTGCACCCAGATCGACGCACTGAAGCTCAGATGAAGATCGGGGCTTATCGCCGGCAGAGCCACAGCAGCGATGGACCCGTCAAGCGGCGCCATGAAGGCGCCTACCGAGCTGAGAGCGAGCAGCTCCCAGCGACGCTCGTGCAACTCATCAAGTGTGATGCGATGAAGAGCCGGCATCGTGAGAGTGTACTCCACTCGCGCCTGCCGGCTCACCAGTGTCACCGCGGCGCATGATGTCAGGCCGCCGCTTCGAGGCTCCTCGGCGGTCCGGCACTTGACAGCTGCTGCTGCCGTGCCCTACCGTGCTCATACGCCCGCTCGGTCGGGCATCTGGTGACGACGTTGGCCTGAGTGCTCACTTGGAGGTGTGACATGGTTGGCCCGTGGCGCGGAACATATGCGTCACACCGCAGCTAGCTGAGGCGCAACGCCTCGCACTAGCTCATAACGTCGTACCCGTAACCCATTCCTTCGTCTCCGATCTCGAGACCCCCGTCTCGGCCTTCCTCAAGCTTGGCGCGCCCAAGCGCGCCTTCCTGCTGGAGAGCGCCGAGCAGGGGCAGCGGCTGGGGCGCTACTCGTTCCTCGGCGTTGGGGCCCGCGCCGTCGCCAGCTACCAAGTGGGCCGCCTCACAGTAGAGGAGAACGGCGACCGGCTGGAGATGGAGCACGCCGACCCGTTCGTTGCCGCCGCCGAACTCCTCAGCAGCTACCGGCCGCCGGCGATGAGCGGCTTGCCGCCTCTGGCCGGCGGCCTCGTGGGCTACTTCGGCTACGATTTGGTGCGCCACCTGGAGCATCTGCCCGACGCGCCGCCCGACGACCTCGGCCTGCCCGAGATGGCCTTCCTGCTCGCCGACACCGTGCTCGTGTTCGACCACCTCAAACACACGATCACCGTGATCGCCAACGCCTTCACGGCAGGACGTGACGTGCAGGAGCCCTACGAGCACGCCGTGCGGCGCGTGGCCGAGGTGCGCGCCGCGCTGGCTCGGCCGCTGCCGGCCGCCGGCGGCGGGGAGACCGCCACCGCAGGCGAGCGGCGCGTCACGTCGTCCATGCCGCGTGCCGACTACGAGGCCGGCGTGGAGCGCATCCGTGACTACATCTACGCCGGTGACGCCTTCCAGGTAGTCCTCAGCCAGCGCTTCAGCACCCCGGTGAGCGTGTCGCCGTTCGCCATCTACCGCGGCCTGCGCGCCGTGAACCCGTCGCCGTATATGTACTTCATCGCCTTCGACGACTTCGCCCTGGTCGGCTCCAGCCCCGAGCCGCTCGTGACCGTGCAAGGCAGCAAGGTCGAGACGCGGCCCATCGCCGGCACGCGCCGGCGGGGCGCCGACGACGCCGAGGATCGGCGGCTCATGGACGACCTGCGCGCCGACGAGAAGGAGTGCGCCGAGCACGTGATGCTCGTCGACCTGGGTCGCAACGACTTGGGCCGCGTCTGTGCCCCCGGCAGCGTGCAGGTCGACGAGCTCATGGGCATGGAGCTCTACTCGCACGTCATCCACATGGTCTCGTCGGTGAGCGGCACCCTGGCCGAGGGGCGCACGCCCATCGAGGCCCTCAAGGCGACCTTTCCGGCCGGCACCGTCAGCGGCGCGCCCAAGGTGCGCGCCATGCAGATCATCGACGAGCTGGAGACGGTGCGCCGTGGCCCGTACGCGGGCGCCATCGGCTACCTGAGCTATGGCGGCGACCTGGACACCTGCATCTGCATCCGCACGCTGCTGATCAAAGACGGCGTCGCTCATGTGCAGGCGGGCGCCGGCATCGTGGCCGACTCAGACCCGGCGCGCGAGTTCGCAGAGACCGAGAATAAGGCCGCGGCTCTACTGCGCGCCGTGGAACTGGCCCACGAAGAGTTCGCCGACACTCCCTCTCCCGGCGAGGAGTGACCGATGTCCCTCGTGTTCGTCATCGACAACTACGACTCGTTCACCTACAACCTGGTGCAGCTCCTGGAGTCGCTCGGCGCCACCACCGTCGTGGCCCGCAACGACCGTGTGACGCTCGACGAGATCGAGGCCGCCGAGCCCACCCATCTGCTCGTCTCGCCGGGGCCGGGCGCGCCGGCGCAGGCAGGTATCTCAACGGCGGCGATCAGGCGCTTCGGCGAGCGCATGCCGGTCCTTGGCGTCTGCCTCGGGCATCAATGCGTCGGCACGGCGTTCGGTGGCACCGTGTCCCGCGCCGACGCACCGGTGCACGGCAAGACCAGCCGCGTGCACCACGCCGGGCGCACCATCTTCCGCGGCCTCCCGGACCCGTTCACGGCCACGCGCTACCACTCTCTCGTGCTCGAGCACGACCTGCCGCCCGACCTCGAGCTCAGCGCCTGGAACGACGACGGCGTGGTGATGGGCGTGCGCCACCGCGAGCTGCCCATCGAAGGCGTGCAGTTCCACCCCGAGAGCGTGCTCACCGAGAGCGGCGCCGAGCTCATGCGCAACTTCCTCGACGCCTCCATCACCGACAGAAGGGAGGGTCACGATGCCCAATGACACGCTGACCGCCGCCCTCACCAAGCTCACGGCAAGCCAGGACCTGACGCAGGACGAGGCCCGCGGCGTGCTGCTCGAGATCATGGGCGGCCGTGTAGGCGAGACCCAGACGGCCGCCTTCCTGAGCGCCCTGCGCATGAAAGGCGAGACCGCCGAGGAGATCGTCGGCATGGCGCAAGCCATGAGAGAGCTGGCCGAGAAGGTCGACGTCGCCGCCGACGTGATCCTCGACACCTGCGGCACCGGCGGCGACGGCGCCCACACGTTCAACATCAGCACGGCGGCGGCGCTGGTGGCGGCCAGCGCCGGCGCGACGGTGGCCAAGCACGGCAACCGTTCGGCCACCAGCAAGTGCGGCAGCGCCGACGTGCTCGAGGCGCTGGGCGTGGCCATCGACATCGCGCCTGAGCAGGTGAGCCGCTGCATCGACAAGGTGGGCATCGGCTTCATGTTCGCGCCCCGCCACCACCTGGCCATGAAGCACGTGGCGCCCGTGCGTCGCGACCTGGGCCTACCGACCACGTTCAACATCATCGGGCCGCTCACCAATCCGGCAGGTGCTCGCCACCAGCTCATCGGCGTGGCCGACGCGCGCGACGTGGACCGCATCGCCTGCGCCGTCAGGATGATGGGATCCGCCCGCAACCTGATCGTGCACAGCGACGACGGGCTCGACGAGATCTCCACAACGTGCCCGACCGCGGTCGTCGAAGTGTTCGCCGGCCAGGGCTACGACCGCCGCTACGAGCTCACTCCAGAGCAGTTCACCCTCACACGGGCGCGACTGCAGGACCTGCGCGGCGGCGACGCCCGCGAGAACGCAGGCTACATACACGAGGTGCTGGCCAACATACCCGGGCCGCGCCTGGACGTGGTGCTGCTCAACGCCGGCGCGGCCCTTTTCATCGCCGAGGCGGCCGAGAGCATCGCCGAGGGCGTCGAGCAGGCGCGCGCGGCCGTCGCCTCCGGCGCCGCGCGCGCCAAACTCGACGCGCTCGTCACCGTGACAAACCGGCTCAAGTCCGAGGTGGCATGACACCCGAACACCCATACCCGACGCTCGACGGACGTGGCGGCGACTTCCTCGCCCACATGATCGCGGCGGCGCGCGCGCGCGTGGCTCAGGCGCGGGCTAAGCGGCCGCTCAGCCGGGCCGCCCGCGCCGCCTACCCCGGTCGCCTCCGTACCGCCTTGGAGCACCCGCGCGCGGGCGGCCTGGCGGTGATCGCCGAGATCAAGCGCGCCTCGCCCTCCAAAGGCGCCATCGCTCCTGCCCTCGACGCCGCCGCACGAGCGCGGGCCTACGAGCGTGCCGGGGCCGACGCGGTCTCGGTGCTCACCGAGCCGACGCGCTTCGCCGGCTCGCTCGCAGACCTCGAAGCGGTCGCCGGCTCCGTGACGCTGCCCGTGCTGCGCAAGGACTTCATCGTCGACCCATACCAGATCTGGGAGGCGGCCGCGGCTGGGGCGGCCGCGGTGCTGCTCATCGCCGCGGCGCTGGACGGTGACGAGTTGGCCGCGCTGCTCGGCGAGTGCGCGGCGATCGGCCTGGACGCCCTGGTGGAGGTGCACGACGAGGACGACCTCCTCCGCGCCGAGCTCGCCGGCGCCCGGCTCGTGGGCGTCAACAACCGTGATCTGCGTACGCTCGCCGTCGACCTGGCGACGACCGAGCGGCTGGCGCCGCTCGCCTCGGCCGGCACGCTCCTGGTAGCCGAGAGCGGCATCACCACGGCCGCCGACGCCGAACGCGCGGCCCGAGCGGGCGCGAGAGCGCTGCTTGTGGGCGAAGCACTGGTCCGCGCGCCGCAGCCCGAGCTAGCGACGCTGATCGCCGCGCTTCGTAGCGCCGGCCGCACCGATTCCTCTGCCGGCAGCGCCCACGTCTCGGCCGAAAGCGAGGCCGCGCAATGACTCTGGTGAAGATCTGCGGTTTGACGCGAGACCACGACGTGCGTCGCGCCGCCCGGCTGGGGGCCTGGGCCTGCGGCTTCGTCCTCAGCCCCAGCCCGCGACAGGTCACTCCCGAGCGCGCTGCCCGGCTCGCCGGCGAGGCCGGCGACGCTCTGACCGTCGCCGTCGTGACCACCGAGCCGCCGGACTGGATAGCCGACGCGCTCGCCCAGACCGGGCTACTGGCTGTACAGCTTTCGGCCGGCGTCGATGGAACCTCGGTGGGCGCACTACGCGAGGCGGCGGCGCGGCGCGGCCTGCGGCCGTTCATCATCGCCGCCGCCGATACGTCAGATGCCGCCGCGGCCGACCTCACGCTGCTCGACGCACGCACAGGCCAGGCATACGGCGGCACCGGGAAAACGCTCGACTGGGCAGCGCTCGCGCAGTCTGAGTGGGCGGACGGGGTCGGCGGTGCGAACGCCCCCGTCTTGCACACCCGCGAACGTCTCGTCCTGGCCGGCGGCCTCACACCTGCAAACGTGACGCAGGCCATCACGATGCTGCGACCCCGCGCCGTCGATGTCTCGGGCGGCGTCGAGTCGGCGCCCGGTGTCAAAGACCCGGCTCTGATGGACGCGTTCTTTGCCGCCGTCGCGGCCGCCGACGCCTCTTCCCCTGGCCCTACTGCCCCGGAGGCCCTCGCCCATGAGCACTGAGACTCACTTCGGCCCCTTTGGCGGCCGGTACGTACCGGAGACGCTGATCCCGGCGCTCGACGAGTTGACGGCAGCCTACGAGGAGGCGCGCGCCGACACGGCCTTCCAGGCCGAGCTCGCGCGCCTCCTCGCCGACTACGCCGGCCGGCCCACGCCCCTTTATCACGCTGCACGTCTCTCCGAGCGCTGCGGCGCCACGGTGCTCCTCAAGCGCGAGGACCTGTGCCACACGGGCGCCCACAAGATCAACAACGTCCTCGGCCAAGCGCTGCTGGCCAAACGCATGGGCAAGCAGCGCGTGATCGCCGAGACCGGCGCCGGCCAGCACGGCGTTGCCACGGCCACCGCCTGCGCCCTGCTCGACCTGGAGTGTGCCGTGTACATGGGCAGCGAGGACGTCCGTCGTCAGGAGTTGAACGTCGTGCGCATGCGTCTGCTGGGCGCCACGGTCGTGCCGGTCGAGAGCGGTTCACGCACGCTCAAAGACGCCCTGAACGAGGCTTTACGCGACTGGGTCGCAAACGTGCGCGACACCTACTACGCCATCGGCTCGGTCGCCGGCCCGGCGCCGTACCCTGCCATGGTGCGCGACTTCCAGGCGGTGATCGGCCAGGAGGCGCTGAGTCAGGTGCGCGAACGCTACGAGCGTCTGCCGGACGAAGTCGTGGCCTGCGTCGGCGGCGGCTC
>PMKX01000215.1 GCA_003158705.1 Actinomycetota bacterium | reverse complement strand
GCGCTGCACTACCTGGTTGCTGATCGGCTCCATGCCCAAGCCGAGCTGCGCGCAGACGAGCTGCTCCACTCGCGGGTCGATGGTGTTGTAGGCACCGACGGCGCCGCTGAGCTTGCCCACGGCGGCGTCGGCGGTGACCCGTTGCAGGCGTTCGAGGTGCCGCTTGACCTCGAAGGCCCAGAGGCCGAGCTTCATGCCGAAGGTGATGGGCTCGGCGTGGACGCCGTGCGTGCGCCCCACCTGCACGGCGTCCTTGAACTCGAAGGCGCGCCGCTTGAGCACCACGCCCAGCGTCTGGAGGTCGCGCTGCAACAGCTCGCCGGCAGACTTGATCTGCAGAGCGAGTCCGGTGTCGAGCACGTCCGAGCTGGTCATGCCGTAGTGGACGTACTTGCTGGACTCGCCGACGTACTCGGCGACGTTGGTGAGGAAGGCGATCACGTCGTGGTTGGTGGTCTGCTCGATCTCGGCCACCCGCTTGGGGTCGAAGTCGGCCTTGGCGGCGATCTCGGCCGCCGCCGGCGCGGGCACCGTGCCGAGCTCGGCCCAAGCCTTGACGGCGGCGATCTCGACCTTGAGCCAGGCGCGCATGCGGGCCTCTTCGGTCCACAGAGCGCCCATCTCGGGGAGTGTGTATCGCTCGATCAAGTGCCCCTCCGCGGCGTCTCGTGCGCCTCTAGTTCGCCGGCGAACGCGTCAGGCGGATGATGTGTGTGGTCTTGTCGGAAGCCTTGAAGCGGCTGGAGATGTGGTTGTTGTCGCCAAGCAGGGTCAGCTCGAGACTCCAGGCGGCGCCGTTCACCGAGCCGCTGGCCTTCAGTTTGCCGCCGGCAAGCTCGAGCGTCGTGACCGGGGTGCTGCCGACCTCGATGCCGGTGACCTTGTACACGTTGCCGGACATCGCCGAGATCTTCCACACCTTGCTGCCGAGCAGCGAGTTGGTGGTGGTCCAGGTGCCGGGGAAGTGGCTGCCGCCGCCAACGGCCGCACGCAGCGCCAACGCGAAGATCACGACCAGGATGACCAGCACCGCCAGAGCTACGAAGCGCCGCCGACGGATGGCCGCCTTGCGGACGGCCCGTTCGGCGGCGCGCCGCGCTATACGCTCCTCGGCGGGCGACCGCGACGTGGTGACGAGGGTGTCGTCTTCAAAGTCCGTTTGTCTGGTTCACCTGCCCTTCCCAGTCGAGTCGTTGCCGTCCGGCTGCAGCCTCTACTACGACACGAGGATGCCCAGACCCTTGAAGAACACGTCGAAACCCCACTTCGCGAACAGCAGGACGATCAGGATGATGATGAAGATGACCAGCAGCACCCAGCGATTGCCGTGCGGGCTGTCGTGGGCGGTGCCGGAGGGCTCGTCGGTCGGCTCGTCCGGGGGCTGCGATGCGGGCGCTTTCTCCTGATCTGCGGTCACGGTACCTACACTATACGTCGAGGATCTTGGCGGCCAAGATAGCCGCATTGCGAGCGCCGTTGATGGCCACGCAGGCGACGGGGACGCCGGACGGCATCTGCACGATGGAGAGCAGCGAGTCGAGGCCGCCGAGGTCGCTGGTCTTGATGGGCACGCCGATCACCGGCAGCGGCGTTTGGGCGGCGATGACGCCGGGCAGCGCCGCCGCCTTGCCGGCGCCGGCGACGATCACTTTGATGCCCCGCTGCTGAGCCGTCTTGGCGTAGTGGGCTACCTTGTCGGGGTCGCGGTGTGCCGAGAGCACGCTCACCTCATGCTTGATGCCGCGTGCCGTGAGCTCTTCGACCGCCGCCTGCATCACTTCGCGGTCGGACTCGCTGCCCATGACGATGCCGACGACCACGGGGTCCATGTCGATGCTCTGCAGGAGCTGTTCGACCTCGGTGCTTGTGCGCTCCACTGTCATCTCCTCTCTGTGACGTCGCCGTGACTCATGGGGCACTTGTACTGATCGATGTCACCTTCTCGAGCTCTGCCAGAGGCCGACTCTGACCCGAGCGCGTGAGCGTGAGGGTGCCGCTGTGGGTAAGCGCCAAGGTGACCGCACCGTTGACACTGCCGGTGGTGGTACCCACGCCGCTGCGGCGGAACAGTCTGACCTCGAGGTTGTCGTCCAGGACGCGGGCGACGAAGGGCCCGAGGACGCCGCCGGCCGAGCCGTACAGCGTGACGGTGTACAAGTAGTCTGACTTCTTGATCTCCAGGCCGCCGCCGGCGCCGTTGTCGTCGATGATGAGGGCGGGACCGGTCGCCGTCTGGGTGACGTCGATGCCGGCGCCCACGGGCGCCCACTTGCCCACCAGGTTGCTGTGCCCGCGCACGACCACGGTGACGGCGATGATGGCGGTGGCGAGCAGCGCCGTCACCACCAGGATCGTCAGGTTCCAGCGTGTGAAGCGCGCCTCGCCCGTCATCGGATGCTGCTCAGCTCGCCGGGGTCGAGGGAAAGAGATCGAGCTCGTGCCGCTCGGCCTTGACGGCGCGCTCGGCGATGTCGGTGCGTGACTGCATGCCGTCGAAGCGGATGTGCTCCAGGGCGTCGTAGGCACACCGCCGCGCCGCGGCGAAGTCCTGACCCAGGGCGCTCACGGCCAGGACGCGGCCGCCGGCGGTGACGATGGGGCGGCCGGCCGGCGCAGCGCCGCCGGCCGCCGGTGCCTGAGCGGCAAAGGCCGTGCCGGCGTGATAGACGGTCACGTCGGGCTCCGCTGCCGCCTCGGCGAGGCCGCTGATGACGTCGCCCTTCGAGCTGCTCTCGGGGTAGCCGCGCGAGGCCATGACCACCGAGACGCAGGGCTGCGGCTTCCAGGAGAGCGACATGCCGCCGAGCTCGCCGCCGGCCGCGGCCAGGCAGAGCTCGAGCAGGTCGCTCTCCAGGCGCGGCAGAATGGCCTGCGTCTCGGGGTCGCCGAAGCGGCAGTTGAACTCGAGCAGCTTGACGCCCTCGTCGGTGACGATGAGGCCGCCGTACAGCACGCCGCGGTAGTCGATGCCGCGCTTGCGCAAGGCGGCCAGCACCGGCTCGTAGACCTCGTCGACGACGCGATCCACGGCCGCCTGCTCGAAGCCCGGCACCGGGCAGTAGCTGCCCATGCCGCCGGTGTTGGGGCCGCGGTCGCCGGCGAAGATGCGTTTGTAGTCTTGCGCCGGCGCCATGGGCAGCACGGTCTTGCCGTCGCACAGGGCCAGCAGCGACACTTCCGGCCCGGTGAGGAACTCCTCGATGATGAGCACCGAGCTGGCCGCGCCGTAGCGCCCGTCGACGAGGTTCTCCTCTACGGCCCGGTGCGCCTCCTCGTAGTCGTTGGCGATGACGACGCCCTTGCCGGCCGCCAGGCCGTCGGCTTTGACCACGAGCGGCCAGGTGTCCTGCATCTCCAGGCAGCGCAGGGCGTCGTCGAGGTTGTCGTGGCGCCGGAAGCGGCCGGTGGGCGCCCCGGCGTCGTACATGACGTCCTTGGCGAAGGCCTTGCTGCCCTCGAGCTGAGCCGCGAGCCGGCTGGGACCGAACACCGGCAGCTGGTTCTCGGCGAAGAGGTCGGCGAGGCCGGCGACCAGGGGCGCCTCTGGGCCGACCACGGTGAGGTCGATGTGCTCCTTCTTGGCGAAGGCGAGTAGTGCCGGGAGGTCGTCGGCGCCGACGTCGACGCAGTCGGCCTCCTCGGCGATGCCGGCGTTGCCGGGGGCGCAGAAGAGCTGCGCGGCGAGCCTAGACGAGGCAAAGGCGTGCACCAAGGCGTGTTCTCGGCCGCCGCCGCCGACTACGAGCACACGCATGCACGTCCCCCTGGGATTGACGGATTCGCTCGGACGAGATGCAAGTCTACTGCCGCTATGGCGGGCCGGGCAATGAAGGGCGGCGAGTGGGCGGCCGGCGTGCGGAGAGTCGGCGCGCCGCCCACCGCGGCCGCCGTGATGCCAGGCGCGGTGTACTATTCCGGCAGGCAAGCGCACGTTCGGCTCATATGGGGGCGCCACATGGATCGTCGCAGTGAACTGGAAGAGAAGCGGCGCACCTTCACTCCTGAGCACCTGTTCGACGAGAAGGCGCGCATCGCGCACCTCTCGCGCGTGCGCCAGTTCATGTTCGGCAGCCTCGACGGTCTGCTGGTACCCCTGGGCGTCGTCTCGGGGGTCGCCGGCGGCACGGCCAACAGCAAGATCGTTATCATCGCCGGCGTGGCCGAGGCGTTCGCCGGGGCGCTTTCCATGGGCGCCGGCGAGTACCTCTCGGGCAAGTCCGAGGCGCAAGTGCAGCAAGCGGCGATCAGCGACGAGACGGAGGAGATCGCCGCCATCCCCGACATCGAGCGGCGCGAGATAGCGCTGCTGTTCGAGCACGAGGGACTCGCGGCCGACGACGCTCAGATCGTCGCCGACAAGGTCACGACCAGCGAGCGCTGCTGGGTGAACACCATGGTCGAGAAGGAGCTCGGTTTGAGTGCCGAGCCCCAAGGCAGCCTGTTCAAGGACTCGCTCGCCATGGGGTTCTCCTACATGGTGGCCTCGCTGGTGCCGCTCGGCCCCTACTTCTTCCTCAAGGTCAGACCGGCGTTCGCGCTCTCAGTGGCGCTCACGGTGGCGGTGCTCTTCGTGATCGGCGCCGTGAAGGGCAGGCTGGCCAGGATGAGCTTCCTGCGCAGCGCCGTCGAGGTCGTGCTGGTGGGCACCGCGTCAGCCGCCGGCGGCTACGCGCTCGGCGTGCTCATACCGCATCTGATCGGCAAGTAGCGGTGCACCGGGCTGGGAAGGGCGGTGTGCGAGCGCCCGGCGCGTTCTCCGGCCGCGGATCGGGCTAGCCGCCGATCTGCAAGCAGCGCATGGAGACGGTGCTGTGCTGGAAGCTCATGTGCACCGTCTCCACGGCCTCTCCCGGCTGCTGCCAGGCCAGGCTGTAGAGCAGCGGCAGGTAGTGGTCGTTGGTGGGCGCGGCCAGCAGAGCCTGTGGGCCGCGCCTCAGGTATTCGATCAGATCGTCGTGGCGTCCGTCGCGTACGGCCGCCTCGACCCAAGCGTCGAAGGCGACCGCCCACTCGGCGGGGTTCGCCTCGACGTTCCAGTCGATGCGCAACAGGTTGTGCACGATGTTGCCGCTGCCCATCAGCAGCACGCCCTCGTCGCGCAGCGGCGCCAGCCGGCGGCCGAGCTCATAGTGCCGGCGCTCGTTGAGCGTCAGGTCGAGGCTCATCTCGAGCACCGGCACGTCCGCTGCCGGGTACATGTTGCGCAGCACCATCCAGGCGGCGTGGTCCAAGCCGCGCTGCGCGTCGGCCACGACCTCGCCGCCGGTGAGCTCGCCGACGCGCGCCGCCAGCTCTGCTGAGCCCGGCGCCGCGTAGCGGAGCTCGTAGAGCTCCTGCGGGAAGCCGTAGAAGTCGTGGATGGTCGCCGGTTGCTCGCCGGCGGTGACCAACGAGCCGCTCGTGAGCCAATGGGCCGAGACCACCAGCACGGCGCGCGGCCGCGGTAGCTCCTGGCCGAGCCGCCGCATGTCGCGAGTGAAGGCGTTGTCGGCCACGCAGTTGAGCGGTGAGCCGTGGCCGACGAAGAGTGCCGGCAGGCGCGCGGCAGGGGATGCGGAAGGCGAGTCTGGCATGCTGGAGTCGGTGCCCCAAAGCGTCGGCCGCGAAACCCCAGCGGCGACACCTCCTCGACGCTGCCGCGACGTCGCCGCGCCGGCGCCCCGCTCCGTCGCCCTCGTCACCTGCCCTAGAGCACGTCGGCGAAGGCGGAGCTGTCGGCCTCCTTGCCCTCCTGCCGCAGCCTGATGGCCGCCCGCAGGGCGGCGTGCTTCTCGCGGGTGAGCGGCAAGCGCAGTGCCAGCACCAACGTGACGAGCGCGAACAGGCCTGTGCCGGCGCCGAACAGCAGCTTGATGCCCAGCAGGGCGCCGTGCGACTGGGGCACGTCGGCGTGATAGCCGATCCAGCCGAGGTAGGCGCCTGTGAGCCAGAGGGTGACAGCCACGGCGCCCTGCTGGGCGAAGGTGGCGATGCCGTAGTAGAGACCCTCGCGACGCTGCCCGGTCTTGAACTCGTCCACTTCGGTGCAGTCGGGGATCATCGCCCAGGTGAGCAGTGTGGCGGCGACTCCTCCAGCGGGCGCGATCAGCAGCAGCAGCCAGAAGAGCACTGCCGTGTGCGGGCCCATGGGCACGATGCCGGCCATCGAGACCACCCAGATGATCATGAACAGGGCCAGCGCCCAGCGCTTGCCGCGGCGCCTGGCCGCCAGGTTGATCAGTGGCAACCACGCCGTGCCGGCCACGACGAACACCAACAGGGCGAGCGACGACACGTTGTCGCCGTAGTGCATGACGTACTTGAGGTAGTAGACGGCGACCGCCATGAGCAGGTTGATGCCCACGTAGCTCACGGCGTAGATGGCCATGGTGTAGCGGAACGTGCGGTTCTGCAGCGCGGCGCGGAACATCTCCCACCAGCGCGTCTCCGTCTTCTCGGGGAACAGCTCGAAGTTCCTGGTCGTGCGCCAGGTAAGCAGGATGGGCAGCACACAGCAGGCGCCCATGACGGCGCCCATCGCCGACCAGCCGGCGCGGTCGCTGCCGAACGGCCCTGCAAGGGCGCCGGCCAATGCCAGCGGCACGGCGGCGCCGACGATGGTCACCACCTGGCTCCAGGCCGTGCGGTACGTCACCAGGCTGGTGCGCTCGTCATAGTCCTGGGTCATCTCCGCCGCCAGGGCCGTGTAGGGTACGTCCTCCAGCGTGAAGATGGTGAAGTAGACGATCACCGCCGCCAGGTAGTAGACGAACCTCCACCCCGGGCTCAAGCGCAGATCGGTGAACATGAGCCAGGTGATGATGGCGTAGGGGACGGCCGTGGCCAGCAGGAAGGGTCGCCGGCGTCCCCAGCGCCAGCGCCGCGTGTCCGACCACAGGCCGACGGGAGCGGTGAGCAGGGCCTGCCAGATGGAGCCGGCCATGACGACGAAGCCGGCGGCGCCGGCGCCCATCTTGACCACGTCGGTGAGGTAGTACAGGAAGAACGTGTAGAAGACGGTCCAGATGAGGCTGCCGGCGC
>PMKX01000154.1 GCA_003158705.1 Actinomycetota bacterium | reverse complement strand
GGCGGAATCGTGCGGCAAGTGCGTACCGTGCCGGATCGGCACCAAACGTATGCTCGAGATCCTCACCCGGATCACCTGCGGCCAGGGCGAGATGGAGGACCTGGACCGTCTCGAGAAGCTGGCCAAGACGATTAAGCGGACCAGCCTCTGTGGCCTTGGCCAGACGGCGCCCAACCCCGTGCTCTCGACGCTCAAGTACTTCCGCCACGAATACGAGGAGCACATCCGCGAGAAGAAGTGCGTCGCCTGTCAGTGCGAGGCGCTGGTCAAGGCGCCGTGCACGCACACCTGTCCGGCCGGCGTGGACACGGCGAGCTACCTGGCGCTGGTGGCCGGCGGCCAGTTCAAGGATGCGCTGGCCGTGCACATGGAGCGCAACCCCTTCCCCAGCATCTGCGGACGCGTCTGCAACCATCCGTGCGAGGCCATGTGCAAGCGGGCGGAGCTCGACGCCCCGGTCGCCGTGACGGCCGTCAAGCGCTTCATGGGCGACACGGTGTCGGCCGCCGAGGTCGTGCGGCCGGTGCCGCTGACCCAGACGAAGCACGTGGCCGTGGTCGGCGCGGGACCGGCGGGCCTCAGTTGTGCCTATCAGCTCGCTCTCTCGGGATTTCCCGTGACCGTCTTCGAGGCTCTGCCTGTGAGCGGCGGCATGCTCCAGGTGGGTCTGCCCGACTTCCGCATGCCCAAGGACGTGGTCGCGCGCGAGGTGCAGACGATCCTCGGTCTGGGAGTGGAGCTCAAGACCGGTCAGGTGCTGGGGCGCGACTTCACCATCGACTCCTTGGCGCAGAGCGGCTACGAGGCCGTGTTCCTGGCCATCGGCGCGCACGTCTCGAACGTCCTGGGCATCGAGGGAGAGGACGCCGAGGGCGTGCTGCCGGGCGTGGAGTTCCTGCGCGACGTGAACCTGGGCAGAGCGCCGGCCGTGGGCCGCAAGGTGGCCGTGGCGGGCGGCGGGTCCGTGGCCATGGACGCCGCCCGCAGCTGCCTGCGGCTGCAGGAGATGGCCGGCATGCCGCGCGACGTGACCGTGGTATACCGGCGCTCGCAGACCGAGATGCCGGCCTTCGAATGGGAGGTCGTGGAGGGCGACGAGGAGGGGCTCTCGTTCCTGTATCTCACGGCTCCCGTGCGCGTGGTCGCCGGCGACGATGGCCACGTGGCCGGTCTCGAGTGCGTGCGTATGGAGCTCGGCGAGCCAGACGCGAGCGGCCGCCGTCGGCCACTGCCGGTGGCCGGCTCGGAGTTCGTGCTCTCCTGCGACACGCTCATCCCGGCCATCGGCCAGTCGGTGGACCTTTCGTGGCACAACGGCGACGGCATCGGCGTGGCCCGCGGCGGCACCGTCGAGGCGGACTCGGAAACGTTCATGACGGCGCGGCAGGGCGTGTTTGCCGGCGGCGACGCCGTCCGTGGCCCCGCCACGCTGGTGGAGGCCATCGGCGACGGGCAACGGGCGGCGTTCGCCATCGAACGTTATCTGACCGGGCGGTCGCCGCGGGCCGATACTTTGGACGAGGTCCAGCGGCTGCGCAGCGTGCCGCGGGCGGCGCCGCTGGGCGGCGAGGGCGGCGCCAGTGAGACGCCGCGGGTGACGCCGCCGCATGTGCCCGCCGACGAGCGCGCCCAGAGCTTCGTCGAGGTCGTGCAATGCATCACCGCCGAGCAGGCGCAGTGCGAGGCGGCGCGCTGCTTGCGCTGCGACCTGGAACACTGACGCGCTAGACGCCGCGCCGCCGCCGCCGCGGTCGTCAACGCTGCCGCCGCGGCCGGCCGCGCCGCCGCGGTCGTCCATGCCGCCGCGGGCCGCTGCCGTAAGCGACACAGGGATGCCCAGCGGCTTGCCGAAACCTACATCGGTCACACAATCCTTGACATGTTCCGACGCCGGGTATCGAAATAGCTCCAGAATGGATGGGCTTGCGGGGGTCTGAGTTGCCCTTCACTCTCGATGCGATCGATCGCCAGATCGTGGCGCTTCTCCTCGAGGACGGTCGCGCCACGTCTGCCGAGATCACGCGTCGCATCGGGCACGTGTCCGAGCGCGCTGTGCGCTATCGTATCGAGCGCCTCACTCGTTCGGGCGTCATCCGCGTGAGCGCGGTCGTCAACCCTCAGGCCGTGGGGTTCCCGATCATGGCGGACGTGCTCATGGAGGTCGCCCCCGGGCGCCTTCAGGATGTGGCCGCGCAGGTGGTCGAGTTCGAGAACGTCAGCTACGTGGCGGGTTCGGTCGGCGAGGGCGACCTGAGCATCCAGGTGTACGCTCGCGACACCGAAGAGCTGCTGCGCTTGGTCGAAGAGGTGATAGGCAAGGTCCCGGGAGTCACGCGCACCAAGACGGTGATGGTCCCTTGGAAGCTCAAGGACGTGTACCAGTGGCGTGTTCCCGAGCCGGCGGCGGTGAGAGGAGGTTGATGGTAGGCTCGGTGATGTCGGATTCGGTCAACAGGGGAACGGGGCCGTGGCTTCCCGCAGGAGCGCGACCTCCCCGGTCCTGAGAAGCG
>PMKX01000031.1 GCA_003158705.1 Actinomycetota bacterium | reverse complement strand
TCACCGGTACCAACGGCAAGACGACTACCACGGAGCTGACCGGCGCGATCTTCTCCGGCGCCGGCCTCCCCGTCGCCGTGGGCGGCAACATCGGCTACGCCCTGGCCGGCATGCCGGGGGAAGTGCCGCCCGAGGCGACCATCGTCGCGGAGCTCTCGAGCTTCCAGTTGCAGCATATCGAGCGCTTCCGTCCGGATGTGGCGGTGCTGCTCAACCTCACCGAGGACCATATCGACCGGCATGGCAGCTTTCGAGAGTACGTGCACGCCAAGCTGCACATCTTCGAGAACCAGCTTCCCGGTGACCTCGCGCTGCTGTGCGGCGACGATGCGGGAACGCTGGCGGAGCTGGAGGCCGCTTCCATCGCCGGACGTGGGCGCCGCGCCTGGTTCTCCGCCGAGCGTGGGCGTCAGGTGGGGCCGGCCGATGAGCCGCTGCTGGCCGGCGTGCGCGATGACGGCATGCTCTGGCTGCATCTCGGCGACGATCGTATCGAGCTGTGCCTGGCGGAGGATCTGGCGCTGCGCGGGGAGCACAATCTGCAGAACTCCCTGGCGGCGGCCGCGGCGGCTTGCGCCGCCGGCGTGCCGCACCCCACACCAGCGAGATGGCCAGGTCGGGGCAGTGGCGCTCGCAGAACTGGCACGAGGTACAGTCGGCGAGACGGGCCAGCACGGGCCCGCCGCGCTCGTCACGGTCGAAGACGGTGGAGGGGCAGAGGGCGCTGCAGATACCGCAGCACTTGCACAGGTCGCGGTCGACCTCGATGTCAACGACCACCTGTTTAGCCGGCGCAGCGCTCTTCTGGGTCACGTCCATGCTCGCATCAGCTTAGTTCTGCGCATGACCGCCGGCGCCTGCACGTACAGGGCGAGAGCGCCGGCGTCAGCTCACGAGCCGCGCGGCCAGGAATGCGAGCGGGTGCGCGACAGAGCGTCCGCTGAGATCGCGGATCTGCGTCCGGCACGAGGTGCCGGTCGCCAGCACGGCGGTCTGCGCTGCCGCCCCGCGCACCGCCGGCAGCAGGTCGCGCTCGGCGATCGCCACGCTGGTCTCGAAGTGCTCGGCCTCGTAGCCGAAGATGCCCGACATGCCGCAGCAGCCTGCGTCCAGTACCGTGAGCGCCAAGCTTGGAACCGCTCTCAGGGCACTCTCGCTGTCGGTCGCCGTGAACAGGGCTCGCTCATGGCAGTGCGGATGCAGCAAGGCCGCGCCGCCGCCGCGGAAGTGCAGGCGGCCGGCGGCGGCGTGCTCTGCCACCAGAGCCACGCCCTGGCGCACGGCAGCAGCCACAGCCTCGAGACGCGTATCGCCAGGCAGAAGGCGGAACCAGTCGTCGACCACCATGGAGGCGCAGCTCGGCTCAATGAAGGCGATGACGCGGCCGGCGACGGCATGCTCGTACAGCCCGGTGAGGGCTCGGCTCGCGTCGCGCCGAGCAGTCTCGATCTGGCCTGTCGAGAGCGCCGTGCGCCCGCAGCAGCCGACATCAGCCACCGTCACCCGGTCGCCGGCAGCACGCAGCAGGCTCACGAGCGCCTCACCGATCTCCGGTTCCTGATACTGCACGAAGCAATCGGCAAACACGGCGACCTCGCGCCCGGAGGACGTAGTGCCGCCCGACGACGCGGCCGTTCGCAGACGGCGAGTGAGCGACCGCCGGGCGAAGAGCGGCAGCGGTCGCGCGTGCGCCACACCGAGCCTGTCGGCCACCAGACGCGCCGGCAGCGTGCCCAAAACACGGTTGACCAGTGGCGCCACCGGCGCCGCCAGACGCGCCAGCGTGCGGAAGCGGCCGATGCTGCGCGCCAGGAGCGGCACGCCGCTCCTGGCGCGCAGCTCAGCCAGCCACTCGACCTTCAGGGCCGCCATGTCGACCCCCGCCGGGCACTCGTCTTTGCAGGCCTTGCAGGCCACGCAGGTGCCCAGCACGTCACGCATCTCCTGGGCCGAGAGCTGGTCGAGCGCGAAGGCGCCGCTGAGAACGGCCTGCAGAGCGTTGGCGCGGGCCCGCGTGGTGCGCGCTTCGTCGCGGCTGACGGCGGCCGGCGGGCACATGGTGCCGGTGAGCTTCTTGCACAGACCGGCGCCGAAGCAGCGCTCGATGGCCTGGCCGAAACCGCCCTCAGCCGCCCAGCTCAGGCGCGGTTGCCAGACGCCGTCGCCGCGATACGAGGGGCCAAAGCGCAGGTTCTCGGCCACGCCAGGCGCGGCGACCACGCAGCCGCGCCCCAGCAGACCCTGGGGGTCGAAGGCGTGCTTGAGGGCCACGAACTCTGCGTACAGCTCGGACCCAAAGAGCTCCGGCAGGAACCACGATCGCGAACGGCCGCAGCCATGCTCGCCGGAGATGGCGCCGTGGTACTCAAGCACGAGCCGACCGACGTCGTGCGCGATCGCCTCCAGCTTGCCGACGCCGGCGACCGTCTTGAGGTCGAGAAGAGGGCGGATGTGCAGGCACCCAGCCGAAGCGTGGCCGGTGAACGACGCCTGCACGCCGTGGCCGGCAACCACACGCTGGAAGTCGGCTACGAAGTCGGCCAAGCGCTCCGGCGCCACCGCGGTGTCCTCGACGAAGGAGGCCGGTCGGTCGGCNNGCGGGCGAGCCCGGCATGGGCCTCCTCGGGCTCTCCCTGGTACTCGACCGTCAGCATCGCCGGTTCGCCGCCGGCGAGCAGAGTAGCCAGACGCGTGAACTTGCTCAGGTTGGGGGCCCGGCGCAGCGGGTCGAGGTCCAGCAGCTCCACGGCCGACGGTCCGCTGGCGAGAATGGCGACGTTGGCCTCCAGCGCGGCGCGCAGCGTGGCGAAGGTAAGGGCGGCGCCCACGCGCAGTGCCGGACGCGGGTCGAGCTGCACCTCGAGGCGCGTGAACAGCGCCAGCGTGCCCTCCGAGCCGGCCAGCAGGCGAGCGAGGTTGGGCTGCGGCGCCAGCAGCTCGCGCAAGTTGTAGCCCGAGGTGCATCGCGACGTGCGCGGATACCCGGCGGCGATCTGTTCGCGCGAACGGTCGCGGATCGCCGCCAGCGCCGACGCCAGCCTCTGGGCGGCCGAGCCGACGATACCTGAAGCCAGCTCCGCTGCCGTGCACGGCCCGAACCTGGCCTCCTCCCCGCCGGCCAAGACAGCCTCGATGCCCAGTACCTTGCCTACCGTCTCGCCGTACACGATCGAGCGCGAGCCCGACGAGTTGTTGCCGACCATCCCACCGATCGTCGCCTGGTCCACAGTGGAGGTGTCGGGTCCAAACTCGAGATCGTAGGCGGCCGCGGCACGATTGAGAGACGCCTGAATGACGCCCGGTTCCACCGTCGCCACGCGGCGCTCGGCATCGATGGCGATCACGCGGTCGAGCCTGAAGCAGTCCACCATGATGCCCGGCCCGATGGCCTGGCCTGCCAGACTGGTGCCGGCGCCGCGCAAGCAGAGCGGCACGCCGTGCTCGGCCGCCACCGTGGCGGCTACGGCAAGATCATCGACGGCGCCGGCGACCAGCACGGCGTCCGGCAGCACGCGATAGCCCGACGCGTCGGTCGAGTACAGCCAGCGCGTCAGCGGCGTCGTGGAGACCGAACCGGCCACCTTGGTGCGCAGCGCCTCGGCTGCCGCGCGGCCGGCGGCGCTCGATTCGGGGAATGTGCCTGCGGCGACCATGCGCCCAGTCTAGCGGGTCGCCGAGGTCGGACCTAGAGGCCCAGGTCGATGCTCGGCAGCAGGGCGCTCAGGCGACCCGCGAGACCGGTCGCCACGAGCACGCCGAACACGACCAGGATGGCGCCGGACACCACTTGCACGGCGCGGTAGTGTCGCTTGACGGCCGCGAGCCGCGCGGCAGCGCGGTCGAAAGCCAAGGCGGCCACCAAGAAGGGCACGGCCAGTCCCGCCGAGTAGACGAACAACAACACGGCACCTTGCCAGGCTCCATGACCGGACCCGGCGAGCGTGAGGATGGCGCCCAGGACGTAGCCTGCGCAGGGCGTCCACCCAATTGACACGGCAGCGCCGGTGACGAAGGCGCCGCCCAGGCCACCGGCCCGCGGCGAGAAGGTCACGGCACGCTCGGGTACGCGAATCAGACCGGCGACCACCAGGCCGCTGAGACCCAGGAAGACGCCGGCCACGATCGTCAGCTCATGACGGTAGTCGACCAGCAGCCGGCCGATGCCCCCAGCACCGGCGCCGAGCAGCATAAACACCACGGTGAACCCGGCCACGAACGCCAGAGCGACGCGCAGCACCTTGACTCGCCGCGCCTGCAAGTCGTCTACGGCCACGCCGGAGATGAACGAGAGATAGGCCGGCAACAGCGGCAGCACACAGGGTGAGACGAACGAGACGAGGCCGCCGACGAAGGCCAGCAAGGCCGCAGTCAGCGAGAGCGACTCGATGACGGCCACGTTCATGGGCGACGACGGACGCGCGACGGTGCTGCGCCCACGGCTGCACGCCGCGCGCCGGCGCTCATCGCACCTTCTGCAGGTCGGCCTCGAAGCCGGCTTGGTCGGTGGAGCCGCGGATCAATGCCTTCTGCACGCCGTCCTTGTCGAGGAAGACCGTTATCGGCACGACGTCGGCTTTGAACAGGTCGCTGATGCTCCCCTTCGTGTCGAGCACGATCGGGTACGGCAGCCCGTACTTGCGCCCGAACGCTCCGGCCGCGGCGGCCGTGTCGTTGACGGCGACCCCGACGAAGCCTACATCCGGGTGCGCTCGGGCGAACGCCGCCAGGGCCGGGGCTTCCTCGTTGCAGGGGCCACACCAGGAGCCGAAGATGTTGATCACCGTGGGCTTGCCGCGATAGCTGGCCAGGTCGAAGGCGCGTCCGTCCGTGGTCGTGGCCGTGAACTCCTTGGCTGCCTGCGAACGATCATCGGCGCCACGCCAGCGCGCATATCCCCAGAGCGCGAGTATGGCGACTGCGGCGATGGCGATCACGATGGCGAGGCGCTTGTTCATGCTTGTCTCCGGCTCCGTCTGCCTAGGTGTTCGCCGGGCTGAGTCTGCCTAGGTATTCGCCGGGCTCAGTCTGCCACCTTGAGCAGCACAGGTGTGACGGCCACGTCGCTGGCCGCGCTGCCCCCGGAGTCCCGCGGCGCATGCCGAGGCTCGCTTGCGTCTGGTCCAGAGCGTCTGCGCGTATACGCGCGACAAGCGGCTGCGGCTCTGGGGCGGCGCGCTCGAGCGCGCCGCCCCTTTCGCTTGCCTGATATCATCTCGCCATGCGCGTTCTCGTCACAGGCGGAGCCGGCTACATCGGCAGTGTCATCTGCTCGCGACTCCAGTCGCACGGCCATGAGGTGTGGGTCTACGACGACCTGTCGCGTGGCCACCGAGCTGCCGTGCCGAGCGGCGCGGCACTGGTGCAGGGAGACATCCGCGACGGTCGCCGGCTTGGCGCGGCCATCGCGGAGCATGGCTGTGACGCCGTCATCCACATGGCGGCGCTGACCGAAGTGGCCGAGTCGGTGGCCGAACCTGAGCTCTATGCGGACGTCAATGTCGCCGGCACCGAGACCGTCATCCGTACCTGCCGGTCCGCCGGCGTGCAGCGCCTCGTGTTCTCGTCTTCAGCGGCCGTGTACGGCGAGCCCGCCGGCATGCCCATCGTCGAGGAGGCGCCGCTGGCACCTACCCATCCCTATGGCGAGAGCAAGCTTGCCGGCGAGCGCGCCTTGGCCGCGGCGGCCGAAGACGGCGGGTTGGCCTTCGCCGCCCTGCGCTACTTCAACGCCTGCGGCGCCGACAGCGAGCGAGGCGAGGATCACGAGCCGGAGAGTCACCTGATCCCGCTGGCCCTGCGCGCCGTGCGTGAGGGCCAGCACCTCAAGGTGTACGGCGGCGACTACCCCACGCCGGACGGCACCTGCGTACGCGACTACGTGCACGTGATCGACCTTGCCGAGGCGCACATCGCGGCGCTCGAGCGCCTGCCGGAGACGAGCGGCGCCTACAACCTCGGCACGGGCGACGGCGACTCGGTGCTCGAGGTCTTGGCTGCCGTCGAGATGGTGACCGGCACAGCGGTGCCCCACACGATGGCGCCGCGGCGAGCCGGCGACCCGCCCGCGCTCGTGGCTGCGCACGACCGCGCGACGCGGTTGCTGGGCTGGCGTCCGCAGCGCCATCTGGCGCAGGCGGTCGCCGACGCCTGGGCGTGGATGCGCGCCAACCCGCAGGGGTACGAGGACTAGCCGAGGACTAGCGTACGGCCGGCTGTGGCGCCGCCGCCAGCTTGTCGAGTGTCACGTCATCGAGCACGGCCATCATCTGCTCTTGCGCCCGTTCCCACGCCTTGTGCATGCGACAACCCTTGCTGCGCCGGCACTCGTCCGGCCACAGCACGCAGCCGTTGAGCGAGACGGGCCCGTCGATGGCTTCGATGACCTGGCGCACGTTGATGTCGGCCGCCGGGCGGGCCAGCGAGAAGCCGCCGCGAGCACCGCGCTGGGAGGCGGCAAGATCGGCGTGCACCAGGCTCTGGAAGATCTTGGCCAAGAAGCTCTCAGGGATGTCCTGAGCGCGGCCCACGTCGCGCAACGACGACACCTGGCCGACGGGGAACTGTGCGAGGTACACCATGGCCCTGATGCCGTACTCACCGCCGCGCGTCAACTGCAGACCCATGCTCACGCTCCCTCGCGAGAAGCTCGGACAGATTCAGTCCTCCTTTACTGTATCGGGGCAGCGTCGCGGCCGTCAACCATCTGCGGCTCGATGCACACATCCTGACCGAATGGATCGCCGCGGCAGAGCCGCGTTAAGCACCAGTTAACCTCTGTTAAGCTCGGCCGCCGCGCACGCCTGAGGGCGGCGGGCGTCACCGGGCCCACGCTCGGCGGGCCGTCGGCCGATGCTACAATCGCGGCGCACGGCATGACCTTCACCCCACCCGAAGGACCATTGTTGAGGAAGAGCCACGCCTTGATCGGCGTCGCCGCCGTCTTGGCCGTCACCGTCGTCGTCATCGTCGGCGATGGCTGCGCCTCGTCCACTCGCGGTCTGGCCGCCGTTGCATCTGCGATGCCCCCCCTGCCGCCGAGCCTCCCTGCCGCGGGCGGCGCCTCGCCACGCGCAGGCACCAGCTACGGGGCGACCGTGCAGCAGACGATCGCACACCTCGAGAAGACGCTGGCCAAGCAGCCCGGTGACGTCAAGACCGAGCTGGCGCTTGCCAACGCCTATCTCCTCAGCCAGCGGTACGAGCAAGCGGCGCTGCTCTTCAGTGAGGTGCTGGCGACCAACCCCGAGAACCGGATCGCCCCAGTGCGCTTGGCGCTCGTGTGGCATGCGCAAGGCCACGACCAGAAGGCCGTCAAGAGCATCACCGCCGTGCTTCGCCAGTGGCCGAGCGACCAGGAGGCCCACTACACGCTGGCGATCATCTACTTCTCCCAGCAGAAGACCGAGGCGGCCAGGTCAGAGTGGCAGCGGGCCGCGCAGATCGATCCGACCACCAGGATCGGCCGCACCGCGCAGAACTTCGTCAACCTTCTGAGCGACAGTACGCCTACAGCTCAGCCGGGCGACTGAACTTCCCCCAGCCTCCTACTCGAGACT
>PMKX01000125.1 GCA_003158705.1 Actinomycetota bacterium | reverse complement strand
GCCCACGCCGACACCGACGCCCACCGTGACGCCCACGCCGGCGGCTCATCCCAGCCTGATCTTGACGCCGACCACGGTGGCCGCGATCCGGCAGCGCCTCTCCGCCAACCTTGAGCCCGAGACCTCCGCCTTCGCCACGTTCCTGGCCGGGCGGGTCAGCACTGCGCTGAAGGCCACGCCGAACGTCTACGCAGGTCCGTTCACCGGCCCCGACACCGACACTGCTCGCCCGGTCTTTGACCAGCTCGGCAAGGCCGGCACGTATGCGCGCGACCTGGGCATCGCCTACGCCCTCACGGGCGACCAGAAGTACGCGGCCAAGGCACACGACCTCCTGCTCGCATGGGCGCAGGGCAACACGCCGACGACCATCGACGACTATGACTCAAAAGACACCGGCCAGCTGCAGTCATACGGCGCCTTCTCGTTCGCCTATGCCTACGACTTGACCTACGACTCAGGCGCGTACAGCGCCGCCGACAGGAGTGCCGTCAACAGCTGGTTCCACGCCTTCGTGGACGCGCTGCAGTCTTGCCTGAGGCCGACGCTCACGGACTACTTCTTCACGCATCCCGACCTCACGAAGCCGTATGCAGGCACCTACGAATGGAACAGCTCACTGCACTACAGCAAGTACGACGCGCTCATCGTCGGCGCCGACTTCCCGATGCTGATGCAGGCCGCCTCGCTGGCCATGGCGCACATGTGCGGCTACACGGCCATCGAGCAGAAGATCATGAACGACACCAACAACCCGCTGAACATCGAGAAGATCCTGGCCTCGGCACTGACGCCGCACAACGACGGCGACGGCACCGGGTGCTCACGGGTGCCGCAGGAGAAGATCTACAAGTCCTACTCGTCCCGCGGCGGCATGTTCGACTACATGACCTACGATACTCGCGTCTGCAGCGTGCTCGTCGACATGGCGACGAATCTCGGCTGGAGCACCGCCAAGCAGACGGCGGCGCGCGCGAAGCTGCTCGCTTCGTGGACCTACATGGGCAAGTTCTTCGGCCCGGGTGCCGAGCCCAACTTCAACCCGACGGACGTGGTCCACCTGGACACGATCCTGCCCCGCTTCGCCTTGGCCTATCACGAGTTCGGCACCCAGCACTTCCTGGACATTCTCAACTCCGGGACAGCCGAGACCGCGACGCGTGACACGTACTACGAGCCCCAGCTTCTGGGACCGGTGACCGTCACCCACTCGATCGTAGAGCCGCAGACAGACTGACGAAGCAAGTAGCGGCTGCGCCGCCAGGCAGAGCGGGCGTGCTCAGGTCTGCTGCTCGTGCACCTTGGGCAGCAAGCGCAGGCTCACTTCGGCCAGACCCATGACCAAGGCGATCCCGGCGACGTTCTCCTTGGTGTTGAACTGCGGCGAGGTGATGGACGCCACCAACAGCGCCACCACCATGACCCGCGAGCCGATCACCAGCCCGCCCAGCCACGGATCCCGGTCCACGTCGTCTGTGCCGACCCTGTGCCGTCGCAGGAGAAAGGCACACACGAACCAGGCGAACAGACCGAGTCCGATGACCCCCATGCGTTGCAGGAACCAGAGGTAGTTGTTGTGGATGAAGTACTTGTAGAAGGGCGTCACGCCGTAGCGCGAGAAGTCGAACAAGTAGCCTGTGCCCAGCCCGTTTCCTTCGATGGGGTGAGCCGCGAACTGATGCACCACGGCACGGTTCTCGATGAGCCGGTACTGGACGTTCTTGTCCTGGAAGTTGGTGATCGCCAATGTGCGCATGACCACCGACTGCAGAAGAGCCACGTTCACCGTCGCCGTGCCGATGGTCAGCAGCACGGCGACCACAACGACACCGGCGATGAGCCGCATGCGCTCGCGCGGCCGCATGATCAGTAGCAGGTACACGAGGCCCGCCGCCAGCGCCACCCAGTAGCCGCGCACTAGCGAGAGCATCACACACAGCAGCGAGATTCCCAGCAGAAACCACAGGATCCACGGACGCCGCTTGTCGCGCGGCCACAGCACTGCCCACGTGGCGAGCAGCATGGCGCCGGCCAGGAAGAAGTCGTGCGGGGCCGGGAAGCGCGAGATGCCGGCCTCGACGAACTGAACCGAGGTGCCCTGACCCCGTGCGTAGCCGATGGCACCGATGACGAAGCCTGCAAGTAGGCATGTGGCCAACACCTTCAGCAACACCATCACGTCTCGCCGCGTCTGCACGAACACGATCACCCAGAAGAAGACGATGTAGTAGCCCAGCGCACGCACGTCGGCAAGCACGTACTTGAGGTCGTTGCCGCGGGCCAGCCCCAGTACAGCTGTGATCGCGACCCACACCGTGAACAGCAGGAGCGGCAGGGTCACCGGCGAGCGGGTGATCTTAAGCCCCCTGCCGGCCAGGATCGCGGCGATCGCGCCGGCGGCGAGCAATCCGAGCAGCACATCGCTAATGAAGATGCCGCCGCCGCCGATGGCCAAGCGGTAGCGCAGCGCTTGGTCGTCGGGCAGGATCAGGGTCACCAGCAGGAACACCGACATGAGGGCGAGCGACCCCTCTCGACTGCCCAGCAGGATACCGGCGATGACCAGCAGGCCGAGACCAGCCACGAACGCAACGGCGAGCGTGTCCGACCGCAGCGCGACCAACGCGACCAAGGCCAGCACGAGAGACGCCCCGCCCCAGAACCAGAGCGCAGGAGATGAGCGCGAAAAGCGCCTCACGTGAGCCGCCTCTGAAGACCCGGAGCCATGGGACCCGTGCGGCCGCGAAGGCCGTCCGCGACTCCGGCGAGCGTCGCCAGCGCCAGTCGACGCGTCATCTTCACCCTCGGCCCCTTGGCGGTCTGTCGCACCGCCCAGGAGAGCGCCTCTATGGCGGAGGCCCAGCGATGCCCGAGCCGACGGCCGAGAACCAGTCGATTGCGTGTCATGTAGTACACCGCCGCAGGGCTGAACACACGACGCCGACCACAGCGCTCCACATCGTGACGGACGACGGCACGAGGCACCAGTAACGCACTCCAGCCACCTCGCGCTTGTCGCCACATCCACTCCACATCCTCAAAGTACATGAACAGCGAGGCATCGGGAAGCCCGCACTCACGCATCATGGCGGCGCGCGCCAGCACGGCGCAGCCGGTGACCAGCCCCGTGGGCGCGGGGGCATCGCTGGCCGGCGCCTGGGTCTGATGGTGGACCGCGAGCGTACGCCAGTGCACCGTGCCGCCGGCAAACCAGATCCCACCGGCGCTCTCGACGATCAGCGGGGTCAACAGCCCGGCTCGAGGGTGGCTCCCGCCCGCGTCCAGCAGTTCGGCCAGACACGTGCGCTGCACGACCACATCGTTGTTCACAAGCCAGAACCAGTCGGCGCCCGCGGCGAGAGCCCTCTGGGCTCCCTCGGCGCCGGCACCCGCATACCCGAGGTTGGTGCCGGGTCGCAGCACCTCCAGCGTCGTATCGGCCGTGCTCGCGAAAGACGCTCGCCAGCCAGCCTCAACGTCTTGGTCCACGTCGCCTTGGTTGTCGATCACGACGACGGTCTCAGGCACCACGGTGCCTGCAGCCAGGCTCGCGAGACAAGCGGACGTCGCCTCGCGGTCGGCGTAGTGCACGACCGCGGCCACAACGCTCATGCCACACCCTTGCCGCGCGCAGCCACACTCTCGGCTCTCCGGCTCAGGGCCTCCTCGATCATCGTCAACAGGAGGTCCGCGCGCAGCGACCACACTTGCCCATCGATCGCTGCGCGGCGGTCTTGCTGACGCTCGGCAGAGTCGTTGTTGAGCTCGTCCTGCAACGCCGCTGCGAACTCGTCCGCGTCCCGGGCAAGGCGCACGTGCGCCTGCAGCGCAGGGTTGGGCGACTGGACCGTGCTCACCACGGGACGACCGGCGGCGAGATACTCGTAGAGTTTGAGCGGATCCATCGACGCCGTGAGCCCGTCGTGCCGATGCGGCATGATGCAGGCATCCATCGCCAGCAGCCATCCGGGAAGCCGCTCGTGATCGATCGGCCCCACAAGATGGACGTTGGCCGCAGAGCGCACCAGATCGGGCGGCATGCCGTGCAGGACTGGGCCGGCGACCACGAAGTCGACCGCCGGCAGGCGCTGCGCCACGGCGGAGAGCAGAGGAGCGTCGAAGCGCTCCTGTATCACGCCGACGTAGCCCACGACCGGTCGACGCCAGCGAGCCGCCGCTTCCGCATCCGGCTGAGCGGTCCGCCACAGCTCCGGATCGACGGCGTTGAAGAGCACGTGACCCTGGTCGCCGAGCCCGACTTGCTTCAGCGCCTGCTCGCAGACGCCGACAACCACATCCGCATGCAGGCCGGCGAGCCGATACCCGGCCTCGACCGCCGTCCGCCCGGCCCATGGGTGAAAGCGCCAGTCGTCGATCACGTCCACGACCAACAAATCGTGAGGCAAGTGCAGCGCTGCGCCGACGAGACGCGGGTCGGCGACCAAGGCTACCACCGGCCCGCCTTCGCTCAGCGCCCGCTCGACTCTGTTTTGCAGGCCGCGCCGCGAGACCGCCTCGTTGAGCCTGCGTGCCCAGAGCCGGTCGCCCGGCAGCGGCAGCGGGTAGCTCCAGCGGACCGCGCGCACCGACGGGGCGACGCGTGTCACATCGTCATCGCGCGCCTCTGCCGGGCGATGGCCGTGGCCGCTCCAGCGAGGCGTGTCGACGACGACCAGCTCGACCTGCGCTCGTTTGGCAAGCTCGGTGGCCAGCGCGGCACAGCGACCCGCAAAGCCGCTCTGCCGCCAGATCCACCAGTCGTTGTGGCCCAGCACCAGCAGACGCATCACACACGTCCTACGGCGGCGCGCAGACCTGCGGCGGCGCGCTCCCACTCGGTCGCCCGCCGCCTCGCCAGCCCGCGCAGACGAACGGCAAGCTCCTCGCCTCGATCAAGCGCCTCGCTGAGCGCCGCGGTCAGAGAGTCCACATCGTCGTCCGCATACACGGCAGCATCACCGAAGTACTCGCGCAGCGCGGCGTGGTCGGAGGTCACCAGCGGCCGTGCCAGCACCAGCGCCTCGTAGCCACCCGACAGCAGGGTCGCCGCTCGCGTGGTGAGCACGACGATGGCCGACGACCGCTCCAGTTGCTCCCAGAAGGCACGCTCGCTGAGAAAGCCGGTCGCACGCAGGTTGGGCGGCCAGGTCGACAGGTCCCCTCGGGCAGCCCCTGTGACGGCCAAGCGCAGGTCTGGCCGGCGCCGGGCGACCTCGGGTAGAAGCCACAGCGGCTCGTCTTTGGAGAAGGTGGCGATGACCGTGACCTCCCGGCGCTCGCCTGTGGTGGCAAGGTCGGCCGGCGGCTCCGGCAAGGGATCGGGCAGCACCAATGCCCGAGCCCCCCATGAGCGCACCTGTGCCGCGAGCTCCTCGTTGGTCACGACCACCGCCGCGGCCCGCCGCAGGAGCGGCCGCTCGAGAGCACGCAGCAGACGCCATGCGAGCGCCGTGAAGGCGACCGTGTGCATGTCGACGACCAGCGGCCTGCGGCGCAGCCTGGCAGCAAGCCCTACGAGCAGCACCGCCGGCGTGGGTGGGTCCATCACCCAGAGCTCATCGTGCGCACGTGCCAGAAGCGTGCGCACGGTCGCCGCCGTCTGCCACGGGTACTTCAGCGGAACGGTCAGCGGCCGCTTCGGCCACGGTGTGGAGATGAACCGTAGCTCGAGGTCGAAGCGCTGGGCCAGCGTCTCGCAGCGGCGCGAGAACGGCGCCCAGGAGAGGAACAGACCGCGACTCACGCGCCGTTCTCCGGCTTCGCGTGAGCCGCCCCCCCGTTCGCCACTTTGTCGCCCAAGCGCATGTACGCCTGCAACAACCCCGCCTCCGACCGTTCCCAGGCAAGCTCGTCCACGAAGCGCCGCCGCGCCGCCGCGCCCAGCTGCCGGCGCCGCTCTTCGTCTGCGAGGAGGCCCGCGATCGCCTCTGCCAAGCCCTCCGGGGTCGGTTCGTCCGCATAGGCGACGGCGTCACCGCCGGTGAAGCGGTTCTCCGGCAAGCCGAAGGCCACCGCAGGCCGGCCGAGAGCCATGTACTCGACCAGCTTGTTCATGGTCGAGATGTCGTTGAACGGCCCGGGCGGGTCGGGAGCGACGCACACGTCCGCCGCAAGCAGTGCCGGCGTGAACTCGGCGTTGTTCTGGTAGCCGGGCATCAGCACTCGATCCTCTATGCCGGAGCGCCGCACAAGATCGCAGATCCCAGGGTAGGATTCGCCGTCACCGGCCAGATACAGCAGGATGTCGTAGCCCTGCTGGACGAGCTTGCCGGCGGCGAGCACCAGCACGTCCACTCCGTCCTGCTTGCCCATGACGCCGAGGTAGCCGAGAAGGTAGCGGTGACCGCGGCGGTCGAAGCCGGCCGCAGCTGCCGCGGGGAACTCGTCCAGGCGAGGAGCACTGCGCACCACGAACACGTCTTCGGGTGCCAGCTGGCCGCGCGTCAGCGCAAGATGGCGGTAGCTGTCGTTGGGAGAGATAACGACGTCGGCCAGACGGAAGGTGCGCCGCTCGGCCCAGGCTACGACCCGCTCGGGCAACCCGTCGTGGTCCGTCGCACCGCGCTTGGCGCGCAAGATCTCGGGGCTGGCGTCGTGCTGGTCGTAGACGAACGAGACGCCGCGTCGACGGAAGAAGGCGCCGATGAGAAAGAAGAGGTCAGGCGGACTGCAGGCGTGTATGGCGTCGAACGGGCGGCGGCGATACAGACGCAACGCCAGCCGCAGCGTCCAAGTCAGCATGTGCCCATATTCGCGAGGGTAGCCGGCCAGACTGCTCGCCGACGGGGGCGGAGGGTAGCGGTAGATGTGCACACCGTCTCGCTCCTCGAAGGCGTCGTGATCGTGGCGTCGGCCTCGCGGACAGATGACCGACACTTCGTAGCCCGCCTTCACGAGCGTGGTGGATTCGTGCCATACCCTGCGGTCGAACGGCACGGAGAGGTTCTCGACCAGGATCAGGATGTGGTGCGGTCGGCGCAGCATCGTCCCCCTGCCCTTGGTCAGTGACCACCCAAGTATACAGGGTCGCCGGACACGGCGGGCGAACTCAGTACGCGCCCCGCTTCTCGAGCACGGCGGGGATCGTCTCCAGCAGGAGCTTGACATCCCAGCTCAGGCTCCACTTGGTCACGTACATGTAGTCGAGCTTGACCATCTCGTCAAACGGGATGTCGCTGCGGCCGAGCACCTGCCAGAGCCCGGTGATGCCGGGCATGATGTTGAGTCGCTTCTGCGTCCAACCGGTGCACTGCTTGGCCTCCTCGATCCACAGGGGGCGCGGGCCCACCAGGCTCATCTCACCGCGCAGCACGTTGAGAAGCTGCGGCAGTTCGTCGAGGCTCCACTTGCGCAGCCAGGGACCTACCCGCGTGAGGCGCGGGTCCTTCTTGATCTTGAACATGGGGCCGGAGTACTCGTTGAGGGCCTCGAGCTCGTTGCGCAGCCTCTCGGCCCCGACCTTCATCGAGCGAAACTTGAAGATGTGGAAGGTCCTCCCGTCGCGCCCCATGCGTTCTTGGCGGAAGAAGACAGGCCCCGGCGAGTCCAGCTTGATCAGCACGGAGATGACGATCAAGACCGGGGACACGAGCAGCGTGATGAAACCGGCGACCACCAAGTCGAAGACGCGCTTGACCAGCATGTTGAAGCGGCTCAGCTCGACGTGGCCCACGTCCAGCAGCGGGATGCCCTCTATGTCGTCGACGCCGGCGCGTGAGCTGACGACTTCGAAGAGGCGCGGCACGATGTTGACGGTGACGTTCATGTCGGCGCAGGTGCGCACGACGTTCAGGAACTGCGGGTGCCGCGCCTTGGAGAAGGCGACGATGACGCGCGTCACGTCCTGCTCGGCGATGACCCGATGCAGATCGTGCAGACTACCCACCACCGGCACCACGGGACCAGGGCCGTGGCCGCGCGGCTCGCCGTCATCGAGGAAGCCGACGAGGCGCAGGCGGTACTCCGGGTGGCGGGCGATCTTGGCCGCCAGCATGTGACCCACCTCGCCGGCGCCGATGATCAGCGTGCGCTCGGTGAACTGCGGCCGCGACCAGACGGTCTTGCGCACGGCCCAGCGCGCCGCCGGCACGGCGACCGCCGCCGCCACCCAGAACACGACCAGCGTCGCGACCGGAGCATGCGCGCCGCGCACCAGCACCGCCAACACCAGCGCGCCCCAGCTGCCCGCCGTGAGCGCCGTGAGCCCCTTGAGGGCGTCGTCCAGGCTCGAGCCACCGATGCTGCGGCTCGGCTCGCGATAGAGGCCGAAAGCGTAGAGCACGAAAAGCCACCAGGGGATGAGGGCGACGAGTGTGAGAACGTCCTCGTGCGCCGCCGTCGGGAAGGCCGAGAAGAGACGCCCCAGGCCGGGAACGGTCTGGAAGTCGACGGCGACCCGCGACACCAAGACCGACACGGCCGCGAGGGCCAGCGCGTCTGCCAACAGGGTGGCTGTCACACGCAGCCCAGCTGGTGAGCGCACCCGCGCGGCTGCCCGCACTTCCTCGTGCGCCTGCCCGAGTGGACTCGTGCCCTGTTTGACGGTGCCGCCGGCCATGCCCTCTGTATCGGCAAGAACCGAGCCCAGGTGGAGAGGTGTGCGTTGAATCGGCCGGTCGACCGGGATCGGGTCAGCCAGAGGCCTTCTCACACGCTCCCGCATACCTCTGCTGCCTCCCTCCTGGGTGTCACGGTCGAGCTACCAAGTCTATCTCGACATCCCCGGGTCCACGGCGCAACAAACCCATGTCTTCAGAGCTGACAACGGATGCTTCTGCGGCTACACGAACTCCTCGAGGCGCTCTATGGCCACCGCCCGTCCGTTGCGGATCTCGATGACCACGGCGTTGATGCGCACCTGTCCGTCGGCCACCTCGAACGGCATCGGCATCTCGGTCAGGAAGCGGCGCAGGATGATCTCGGTCTTGACGCCGATGACCGAGTCCACAGGCCCCGTCATGCCGACGTCGGTGATGTAGGCGGTGCCCTTGGGCAGCACCCTGGCGTCGGCCGTCTGCACGTGGGTGTGCGTGCCCACGACCGCTGCCACTTTGCCGTCCAGGTAGTAGCCCAGAGCCACTTTCTCACTGGTGGCCTCGGCGTGGAAGTCCACCAAAATGCCCTTGGCCTTGATGCCGGCGAGCAAGGCGAAGACCGTGTGGAATGGGTCG
>PMKX01000151.1 GCA_003158705.1 Actinomycetota bacterium | reverse complement strand
CGACTCCCATGTCGCTCCGCCATTGTCTCCGGAGGGGTGCGGCGCAGCTGGCGGCTCACGTGTCGGCAGCGCGGCCGCTCGCTTGACGCGTAACGCGGCGCGCCCATATCGTGACGGGAGCGGCAAGGTGGCACGTGTGATTCACCATCGCAGCAAGATCAGTCGGCGACCCGCGGTCTCACGCTGGGCGGCGGCGCTCGCCTGCACCGCCGCGCTGGCGCTGGTCGGCGCTCTCGCCAGGCCGGCCGTAGCCGCCACAGACACGCCGACGTGGAAGCTGAAGGTCTACCGCAGCAAGGGCGGCGAGAACAGCTTCAAGTGCGACCTGGTCCAGGACCTGAAGAAGCCGCCGCAGGTGCTCGTCTTCGGCGGCTCGCGCGCCATGCGCTTCGAGGGCACCCAGTTCGCCAAGCTCACCGGTCTGCAGGGCTTCAACGCCGCCTTCGAGGTGGGCCGACCGGAGGACGCGTGGGCGTTCGCCAACTTCGTGCACGACCGCAACCCGGATGTGAAGCTGCACTGCTTCTGGGCGCTGCAGGCGACCTCGTTCACCGACCACATCCTGCACCCTGGGCTGGTCGAGGATCCGCGTCTCTCCAAGTACTTCCCGCAGAGCCTCCTGGACCAGATGAAGCCGCACATGCCGCACGGGAAGCCGGGCAACCTCTTGAGCCGCCGGCACTTCTACTGGGACGGCGCACTCACCTGGAACGTCTACGACATCTGGAGAAGCCAGGGCCGGACCCTCGACCAGATGCTCACCAGTTGGCTGGCGCAGATGGTACCCATCGCCGCTTCCCACAAGGTGCCCAAACAGACACGTTCCAAGCAGTACTTCGAGATGACGCTCAAGTTGTTCAACGACATGGGCACCAAGCCGGTGCTCGTCATCATGCCCTACCACCCGCGGGCTCTGGCCGCTTTTCGGGCGGTGGGCTGGATGGCCAAGGAGAACAAGTTCATCGACTACCTCAACAGCCTCAAGAGCAAGTACTCGTTCAAGGTGCTCAACTTCCTGTGGCTCAAGAGCTTCCACGGTGATCCCAACGCCTTCTACGACGGCGCCCACGTGACGGTCAAGAACGCGCGCCTCATCGTCGCCCAGGCGGCCAAGGAGGCGCCCGGGTGCTTCCAGTGAGACGTGGCCGCGCCTCACTGGACATCCCGGGCGAGCAGAGGGCGTAGGCGATCATCATGTTCCCCATCAGGCGGTTGCCGCGCTGGATGATCGCGCCGCTGGCGGTGCTCGCGCTGCTCATGGTGGCGCTGGGAGGTTGGGCAGCCGGACACAAGCACGGGCCTGGGCAGAGGCACGCCGCGACGCCTACGGCGCTCGTGCGCGCACATCCGTCGACGAGCTCGCCGCGGCCTTGGCGGCCTCCCGGCAGGGGACCCATCGTGCCCTCGGACCGCACGTACAAGGCCGATCTGATCGAGAAGCTGCCCTATGCGCCGCAGCTGCTCTTTCTGGGCGGCTCGCGCTCGATGCGCTTCGAGCCCGCCTACGCACAACGGCTCACCGGCCTGAGGGGCTTCAACGCCGCTTTCCAGAATGCGCGGCCGGAGGACGCCTGGGCGTTCGTCAACTTCCTCTACCAGCGCTCGCCCAAGACGCAGCTGCGCGTGTTCTGGGGCCTGCAGCCGAACCTGTTCTACGATCGCGACATGGACCCGGGCCTGCTGCAGGACGCACGACTCTCCCGGTTCTTCCCGCGCGCACTTCTGGAGCAGCAGGCCAAGAAGCTGCCGGCGACACGGGCGCAGATGCACACCGTCAACGCGGTCAATCGCCGCCGCTACCTGGCCGACGGCGCGCTGGTCTGGAACCACTACGATGTGCTGGAGGCGCAGGGCCGCACGCTGGACCAGTCGCTGGCCGAGTACATCAGGCTGGCGCTCAAACACCGGGGAAACGGTCGCTCGCGCGGCGTGGTGCCCCGAGCGCAGACCTACTTCGAGAAGACGCTGGCGCTGCTCAACGAGCACGGCACGTCGCCGCTGCTCGTCATCATGCCGGTGCATCCGCGTGTGCTGGCGGCGCTCCCGGCAGAGCAGTGGCAGCGGTCTCTTTCGCTCTTCAAGGCCAAGCTCGCCGAGCTGGCGCACACGTACGACTTCACCGTGCTCGACATGACGCACATCGCGAGTTTCGGCGGCGACCCCCAGGCCTTCTACGACGGCGTGCACTTCAAGGTCAGCAACGCGCGCAAGCTGATCGCCACCGCCGTGAGAGAGGCTCCGCAGGCGTTCCGCTGAGAGGTGTAGCATGAAGGACCTGATGAACCGGAGAGCCGTCGTGCGGATACTCGTGCTTTGTGCGGCTTTGGCCGTCTGGATGAGCGCTGCCGCGGCGGCGCCCGCCCACGCGGCGGCGCCTCGCTTCCACCCGATCGTCCCGTCGGACCGTACGTTCAAGGCCGATCAGGTCGAACACCTCGGCTACGCGCCGCGGATCGTCTTCTTCGGCGGCTCGCGTGCCATGCGCTTCGAGCCCAAGTACGCACAGGCCAAGACGGGCCTCAAGGGCTATAACGCGTCGTTCATCGGCTCCAAGCCCGAGGACGTGTGGGCCTTCGTACACTTCCTGCGCGCCCGCGCCCCGGGAACCACGCTGCATGTGTTCTGGGGCATCCAAGACAACACGTTCTCCGACAACAAGCACCTCGACCCGGCGCTGCTTCAGGACAAGCGGCTGGCGCGCTACATCCCCTGGTCGCTGCGCAAGACGCAGTTCAAGTACCTGCCGGACTCGTATGCCGAGCTGCCCTACAACTCGATGCTGAACCGGAAGTACCTGCGCGACGGCATGGTGGTGTGGGACAACTACGACCGCCGCGCGCAGCAGGGGTACACGCTGGCCCAGTCGCTGAAGAAGTACATCGCCAACCTTCTCAAACACCACCACGGCACGAGCCCCGGCCACCCGACAAGGGCCAGGAAGTACTTCGAGTGGACGCTCTCCTATCTCACCAAGCAGCACTGCCGCGTGCTGCTCGTGCTCCTGCCCATCCACCCCAAGGTGCTGAAGGTGATCGCCAACGACAACTGGCGAGCGGCCCACCAGAATCTGCTCGACTACCTGACCGGCCTGCAGGCCAAGTACAGCTTCAGCTATCTCGACTTCACCCAGATCGCGAGCTTCGGCGGCGACCCGCAGGCTTTCTACGACGGCGTGCATTTCAAGGTCAAGAACGCCCGCCGCATCATCGACACCGCCGTCAAGCAGGCGCCGGAAGTGTTCAAGTAGCTCCCGGCGCCGGGGTTTGCGCGGCGCGCGCCTGCGGGCACAACCTGAGCTGACCCCGTGAAGCAACGAGCCAAAGGAGACGCCCATGCTTCACAAGAAGATGCAGGCAGCGCTCAACAAGCAGATCAACGCCGAGTTCTACTCGGCCTATTTGTATCTCTCCATGTCGGCTCGGTTCGCCTCCCTGGGCCTGCGCGGTGGTGCCGGCTGGATGCACGTGCAGTTCCAGGAGGA
>PMKX01000146.1 GCA_003158705.1 Actinomycetota bacterium | reverse complement strand
CTTCTGCTGGGCGTGGATCATGTCCGACTTGGCGAACACGCTGCAGCGACCGGCGATGCTGGCCGCCTTGGCGGCACCCAGAACGACGGCGCCGACCTCCTCGATGTCGTACAACAGACGGCTCGCCTGCTGGTCCATGAAGGAGCCCGTGCCGGCGGCACAGTCACCGTTGGTCTGGTAGTCGGCTATCCCGGCGCCGCCGCCGTCCGCCTCGAGCCGGATGAACTTGGAGGTCTCGCCGCCCATCTCGAAGATGGTGACCACCTCGGGATGCAGAGCGGCGAGCCCTCGCGTGATGGCTTTGAACTCGTTCTCGAGCGGCGCCTGCAGCGCGTTGCCGATGAGACGGCCGCCGGAACCCGTTAGACGCAGGCCCTGGACCCGCTCGCCCGAGATGGTGGCCAGCAGGTCGTCGAGAAGGCCTCGGGTGGCATCGCTCGGGCTTCCTTTGAGGCGCCGGTAGCGGGTGACCAGCACGGGACGGCCGCCCACCTCAGGCAAGCCGGCCGCCGGCACGAAGTAGAGATCGGGATGTTCGTGGGCGAGGCCGGCGAACAGGTCGCGGTCGCCGGCCTCGCCCACGAGCGCCGCTTTGAGGCTGATGCAGCCGATATCTATGCCAAGGCAAATCATGCCGCGCTGAAGCCCTGCCTTTCCGAGAGTGCGAGACGACGGCCTTACAGGTTAGTATGCGGCCTTCCGTCTCGCAAGGCGAACGGGCGGCCGCCCGAATCTCCACCTGTTCGGGAAAAGAAGACTAGTATCGTCCGTAATTGTGGTCAACTGTTTGCGGCGCCCAACGTGCTCTGGCAAGAGTGCCCGTCGTCATCCGACGAGCCGGTTCGTGCCCCTGTTTGCGGCTTCCCGCGCGCCCTACTATCGAGCCACGGCCCGCGCCGCGGGCACGCAGCACACACCGACGTGGAGGGCGACGTGGACGAACTGGCACCGCTCACGAACAAGGAGCGCAAGGACAACGTGACCTTTCTGCTCGAGGCGTACACGGCCGGCGGCCACGTGCCGACAGACGTGCTCGACGCCGAGGAGCGCCAGCGGTTCCTCAACGGTGGAGCCGCCGACCAGCAAGAGGTCTTCTTCAAGCTGCTCTGCTACGGCGTACTGGCCGCGCAGCCGGCGCCCGAGTCCATCGTGCACGCCGACTGGCTCCGGTTGCTCGGTGCCGGCGTCCTGCACGACGTGTTCGAGCATCGCTTCGACATCAGCCGCTACGCACTCGACCCGCCGGTCTCACGTGGAGACAGCAAGGGCAAGGTCATCGATTTCGTGCGGCTCAGCGAGACGCGCGCGACCTGGGCCAGCCTGCTGCCCGAGCCCCCGGACCCCGAGGTCGCCGTCGACGTGCTCTACGCGGCCTCCGGCGGAGCGCTCAAGTCACGGGCCTTCTGGGTAGTGCGTGAGATGCGTCGCTACGGCCTCTGGCAGGCGCCCGGCCTCGATCACTTCGGCTACGTGCCCGACGGTCGCGTGCGCAAGCGCGCCACACGCATGGGCCTGGTCGACATGCCCGAGAAGGCCGACACGTTCGCCGACATGAAGGCCGTCTCGCGCGCGCTGCATGCCGTCATGCGCATCGCCAGCAAGGAGAACGGCGGCTACGACCTCCCCCTCAGTACGGCCGCGCAGCGCTGCGAGATGTGCGACACGCCGCGCATGGCCTCCTGCGCCTTGCCCCACTGTCGCTGGCGGCGCGAGAACGCGCAGGCGTAGCGGGCTGGACGATCGCCGGTCGTTTGGTGAGGGCGGCGCATGAGTGCGAGGCGCCGCCCTCACCCACGCCCAGTCGCGGAGGTTTTCCTGCTGCGGCCGCGCCGGCGGCCCGCGAGGTTCAGGGCTTCTTCACGTTCAAGGCCGTCGTGGCCGGCGCGTACTCATCGTTCTGCCCAGCGTCGCGGGCGCGGAAGGTGACCGTCAGCGCACCCACGACCGTGGGCCGATAGCTGACCTCTTGGTGCACACCCGTCTGTACCCAGCCGCAGTCGATCGTCTGCAGTGTGCTGCCGTCGGCGGTGGTCACCGACACTCGCACATGCGCCTTGGTGCTGTACGGGTCCTTGACCACGTAGGCCAGAGCGACAGTGTGTCCCTTCGTCGCGGTCGCTTTCCCCGGAGCGGTGATGCGCGGGGCGTAGCGATCGACGATCACCCGGCCCGCCACGGTCACGCTGCCCAGCCCGTTGGTGGCCGTGGCGGTGAACGTGTAGCCGCCGCTGGGCACCACGGCGCCGCCGTGATCGCGGCCGTCCCAGAGAGTCGTGCTCGTGCCCGGCGCCGTCGTCCCTAGATGGAACGTACGCACGGCGCCGTGGGCACCGGCGACGACCACCGTCACCTTCGCCGCGCGCGTAAGCCTGAAACTCAGCTCGGCGTGGTCGGCGCGTCCGTCACCGTTGGGCGAGATCACGTGGGGTGCCGCTTGCGCGAACCCCAGGGTCCTGTTCACGTGCACCCGGCAACGCGCTCTGCCGACGTTGCCGGCCTGGTCTTTGAGATCGAGTTGCAGCACGTACTGGCCGTCGGGTGCCGCCACCAACTTGGCGCCACTCGTGATCTTGCCGTCCCAGCTCACCGTGCCGTTGCCGGCCGCGTGCGCGCTCCACCCGCTCACCTGCCGCAGAACCTTCAAGCCGGTCGAGAGCACGGAGAAGCGCACCTGGCAGCTCTGACTGGCCCGGTACCTGAGCGCGCACACATCGGCGAAACCGTCGCCGTTGGGGCTTATCGTCGCCGGGCTCGGCGTGAGCTGCTGCGCCTGCGGCGGCGCCGTGTCCACGTGCACCGTGGCGATACCCGGGCGAGCGGTGCCTCGCGAGCACGTCGCCGTCGCCACCACCGTGTAGGCGCCGTCCGCCACCACCTTGCCGCCGCCGTTGCGTCCATTCCAAGTGACCTGTACGGCGTCCCCCTGACCCTTGAACGTGCGCACGACCGCCCCGCTAGCGGCCTTGATCTGCACCGTCCAGTCGGCGGCCTGGGAGATCGTGTAGTGGATGCTCAGGTCATCGAGCCGGCCATCACCGTTGGGGCTCAGGTACGAGCTGCCGAGCGCGAACGAGTAGATCTTCGGCAGCCCGGTCGCGGCGACCGCCTTGCGGATCTGCGGCAACAGGGCGAAGAGCTTGTCACCGGGACACGATGTGTAGCATGCCTGGCGGTGACCGGAGATGACCAGAAAGGTCACCTTCTGCCCCAGACGGAACTTCTCGGCGTAAGCGCACGTCATGGTCGTCTGTCCCAGCGGGTAGATGTGGTGTACGTCGAGCTTCCACGTGAGCAAGCGCTTGAGCGCCGCTATCGCTGCGGGCGGCGGCGCCACGTTCATGAACCCGCCCATCATCGAGACACCGGTGCTGCCGCTGTTGAAGCCCAGCGTCTGAGCGCCGACGACCCCCTTGGCGATGCCACCCTTGCGACCCTCATAGATGGTGCCGTAGCGGTCTATCAGGAAGTTGTAGCCGATATCGCCCCAGTGCAGCACGCGGGCGTGGTAGTAGTAGATGCCGCGCACGATGCCGGGGGCTTGGGCGCGCGTGTAGTCGTTGGGGCCATCGGTGTGATGGACGAAGACCATGCGCACGGGACAGTACTCCGGCGACCCCGTGCACCAGGATTCGTTGGCGCCCCACTGCGCGCGGGTGACGATGGCCGGCTGCGGCACGGCGCCGCCGGCGGCAGCACCGGCCGCCGTCTGTGCGGCCGTCGCCCGCGCGGCTCGTTCGGCGGCAGCCGTGGTCGTGGAGTCCAGAGCCGGCGCCAAGAACGAGACGCGCAGGTCGGTCACGGACGGCGCCGTAGCGGCCCCGGCCCCAGCCAGTGCCAGCCGGTACTGCAGGTAGCGCGCCTGGCCGATCCACAGCGGCTCGGTGGCCGCCTGGTCGCCGGCGTCCGCTGCCCCCGGGCCGGTGACGTCCTCAAAGCCCAGGCGCCACCAGCGACGCCAATGAGTGCCATCGAGGCTGGCGCGCACATCCACTGCAGACTCAGGGCCAGCGCCGGCCGGCAAACGGCACAGCACACCGACCATGGAGAAGACCATGCCGGGTTGCAGCGCGCCGCTCGCCGGCGCTACAGCCGTCGCCACGCGGCTGCCGGCAAGGCGCGCCGCCGGCAGCGCCGCGCCACTGGGCAGCACCGGCATGAGGCGCGCGGCGACCGGCGGCGTCGATGTGCCGCTGCTGGCCTCGCCGGCGGCCGCCGGCGAGGCCACCGCCGCCAAGGCTGCGACCGCCAGGAACAGCGACAGGCATGTGCTTGTGATCTTATTCGGCATGTGTGCCACCTTCGCGACTAGCCGCGCAACGCGACGACGAGCACCAGGAAGCGGCCCGAGAGCGCGTGTTGGCTCAGGTCTGCGGAGGGGGTCGCAGTGGAGTCGGCAGTGTGCACGCGCAACAGCACCAGGCTGTCGTCGGGCGGGAACACGAAGCGCGCGGCAGTGATCGCCCCTCTGCCCGCCTTGTCGATCTTCCCGACGGCAGCATCCTGAACGCGCGTGTCGCTGAGCTCCACATCCAGCCGGCCAGCCTCGCTCGTCAACCGCACCGCCATACGGACGGCCGGGTCGCGTGCGGCCAGCACCACAAACACCTTGCGGCGGTCACCACTCACTCGCCAATCGACCACCTGAAAGGCGCCGCCCAAGCCCTTGTCGTAGGCGGCGCCGGCCGGCAACCCTGCGTTGTCGCTGGCCGTAGGTGAGGGGGAAGCGAGGCCAGCCGAAGGGGTCGGCGCACCACTCGCATGAGTGCGCGTCGATGCCTTCGCGGGCTTGGGCGCGGCATGGCTACCGCAAGCGTTCGCCGCCAGCGCCAGGCACACAGCCAGCGCCAGGGTCGCAATCGTGGGGGTCACTCTGACTGCCGTCAAGTCCTCCGTGTCGCTCCCTCTCTGTTCGACAGCGGAGACCTCTTACCTTAGGGTGCGCGGCAGGCGCACAAACGGCTCGCCGCCGGCGTGAGTCGGCAGCACCGCAAGGGTCGGGTCAGTGGGACTGCAAGCAGCGGTCCAAGAGGACTACGGGCACAGTGGAGTCGGCTGACGGTGGACAACACAGGATGGCCCCACCGAGCGTGAACGCCAACAAGCGGCCCGTACGACAAGTACGTCGCGGTCAGGCTGGTGACGGCCGCTGAGGCAGCCTAGAGTCGCGCCGGCGATGCCCCGGCGTGTGGCCTAGCGCTTGCCGGTCTCCGAGCCCTTGCCTTTGTCGTCGCCGGCGACCATCGCCCACGAGCCGGAGTCGGGAGCCTGCATGAGACGCTCTATCTCGTCGAGCTCAACAGCCAGACGGCTGGTGATGCGCGCAGCCTCGATCAAGCGACTGCCGGAGACGTAGTCGCCGCGCTCCTGGATACCTTCGAAGGCCGCCCCCTGGATGGCCTTCTCCAGTTCGACTGCCTTCCTGTGAAGCTCGCCCATACCAGTCCTTTCGCCCTTTGGGTCAGGCCCTTGCGCTGCCAAGAACGTAGCTTACCTGCAAACCGCGGTCAACAGCTAGCGCGGGAGCCAGCGAGGATAGACAGATGCGCCTACTGGCCTCGGCGCGTGACGGCGATGACGACCGTGCGGTTACGCGCGCGACCCGCCGCCGTCGTGTTGCTGCCCAGAGGATTCCGGGCATCCACGCTGCGCGCGCTGAGGATCACGTACGGGAGGCCGCCTTGGGAACGAAAAAACTCCACCACGGCGACTGCGCGTGCCATTCCCAGAGAGACGTTGTCAGGATACGCGAAAGGCTGCGTCACAGGCACGTCGTCGGTGTGCCCGGTGACCAGCACCCAGAGCCTTGACGCATGCGGCCGAAGCTGCTGCGCCAAGGCGAGCAGCGAGCGGCTCGCACTCGGGGTCAGTTGGCCACTGCCCGACGTGAACAAGCCGTGGTCGAAGGTGACTTCAAGTGCGTCGCCCTGCGTGGTCACCCGCGCGCCGGGCACCTGCAGACTGAGCGCCGGCGGGCCCGTGGGCGACGGCGTAGGTGTCGGCGTGGCCGTAGGCGAAGCCGAGTGCGTAGGCGTGGGCGANNGCTGAGTGCGTAGGCCTGACTGACGGCGAGGTCGACGTCGTGCGCGACGCGACGGCCGTCGGCGACGCGGAAGCAACGACGCCAGTCGTGCAGCCATGGCAGCCGCGTGCCAACAGGAGGATGAGCACGATGACGACGATCAGGGCGATCCCTGCCGCCCCACCGGCGAGCACGGACGGCGGCACGCGCCGCCGCTTGCCGTTGGCGCGCCGTGCGCCCACCGCCGTCTTGCGCTGCTCGGCGCGACGCAGTGACGGCTCGCCCTTGTGGCCGGCAGGATCCAGGCCGGCGGCCCGCCGCCAGACGCGCTCAGCGGCGTCGAACTGCCCCTCGTGCGTGTAGATGGCAACCAGCAGGTCGAGCGCCTGCACCGACAGCGTCTCCGTGGGTCCCAGGCGGTCGACGAGTCGCTTGGCATCCTTGTGGCGTCCCGCCTTCACCAGGCTGGTCGCCCGCGCCACGATAGTCTCTTCGAGCGTGCCGCCGGGGGCGCCCGTACGCGGTGGCAACGGCGCCGACGGCGAGGCCGGCATCACTGGCTCGGCCGACGCAACGGGTGGAGCCGAGACGACCGGCTCCATCGGCAGGGCTTCCTCGGCCGGCGGCGCGTGCTCCTCAAACACGAGCGGCTCCTGTTCGACCGGCGCCCAGTCGACCGGCTCGGCCGTCTCCGGCTCGTCGGCGGCCGCCGAAGAGCCATCTTCAGGCACCAGGTCCCAGGCCTCGCCGGGTTCCTGAGCGATCTCGGCTTCCTCCTCCGGGGCCGGCTCACGCTTCTCCACTTCCAGGGCCCACTCAGGCGCACTCTCGCCATCGAGCTCCGTCTCCCGGGCGCGCGCGGCAATCTCCCCTGCTTCCATCTCTTCGGCGACGGGCCGCCACTCCTCAGATGCCGCGTGTTCGTCCGCGACCGGCGGCGTGCCGGCGAGCGCCTCCACGTCTGTCTCGCGCTCCCCGGGCGCGCCCCACGCATCGGGAACCGCAGACGGCTCTTCGGGCGACACGGAGGCCGCCGACTGAGGCTCCACCTCCTCGGCAGCCGCCGGCTCGTCCGGAAGAGGCGCCGGCCACTCGGGCTCCCATGAGACCGGCCGGCCCTCCTCTGCCGCCGTGACTTCCGGAGCAGTCTCGGCTTGCGGCTCAACGCCTGCCTCGGCACCCGCCTCCGGACCCGCGAGAACAGGCTCACCTGCATCGACGACCGGCGGCTCAACCGGCTCGGCCACGAGCGGCGAGTCGACGGGTTCAGACACGGTCGGCGACTCGTCGGCCATGACCGACGGCGTCTCCTCAACTAC
>PMKX01000205.1 GCA_003158705.1 Actinomycetota bacterium | reverse complement strand
GCCGTGGCTGGCCGACTACCGCGACCCGTGGACGACCAACCAGTTCCGCCACTACCCCACAGCCTGGCACGAGGCGGGCGATGCACGTCTGGAGCGCCACGCCCTGCGCCGGGCGACGGCCCTCACGGCTGTGAACCAGCCCATGCTGGACGTGCTGGTGGCGCGCCATCCGCAGCTGGCCGGGCGTGCTCACGTGCTGCCCAACGGCTTCGACCCCGACGAGGCGGCGGCCGACGTCACGCTGGGGCCAGGCTTCTGGCTGGTGCATACCGGCCGCCTGTACGGCCGCGAGCAGCAGACGAGCGCCTTTCTGCGCGCCTTCGCCACCCTGCCCGAGGACGTACACGTCCTTTTCGTGGGCGCCGCCGGCGGGCGCCTGGGCACCGAGGCGGCGGCCCTGGGCATGAGCGAGCGCGTGCGCATCGAGCCCTATGCGCTGCACGCGCTCGCCCTGGGCTACCAGCGCGCCGCCGACGCGCTGCTGCTCGTCAACGGCCGCCGGCCGGAGTCGATGTCGAGCAAGGTCTACGAGTACCTCGCCAGCCGCCGGCCCGTGTTCGCCATCTCGCCGGCGGGCTCGGCNNGTGCGCGCTGGTATGATCGCCGTGGCCGATGAGGCCAGTCTGGCGCGCTTCGACGCCGGCGCCCTCACCCGACAGCTGGCCACCCTCCTCGACGGGATCACGACGTGAACCAAGAGCCTGCCAACGCCGCGCGGCCGCCGATGACCGTTCCTCGGTCGCTGGTCGACGCAGCGCTCCTGCTCGCCGGCCTGGTCGCCACGCTGCTGGTCACCGTCGGCTTTGTGCGCGACCCACAGGTAACGGCCGCCCTGCTGGCGGCAGCGCTGCTCGTGGCGGCGGTCGTCGTCGAGCGCCGCCGCCTGGCACGCCTCCGGTTCAGCCGCGTCATCGTCGCGCTTCTGCTGCTGATACCGTTGACCGCGCTCATCGGCCCGTCGCTGGCGCTGCCGAGCCATCCGCAGTTCTTCGCTTTCCGTGTCTTTACCGCGCTGGCGGCCTTCTTCGTCTTCGTCTGGCTGGTGCTCACCCGCGGCAACCTGCGCTTCGGCGCCCGCCGCTTCGCCACCCTTTTCGCACTCTGGTTCGGCTGGTTGCTCGTCGCCATGCTGTGGGCGCCGGACAAGGGCGCGGGCTTCCGCTACCTGGTGATCATGATCCTCATGCTCGCCCTCGTCGGCGCCAACGCCGCCGCCGGAGCGACCAACCGTCGCCTGCGGGCTCTGTGCGCGGTGCTCGCCCTCGCCTACGCGCTCATCGTCGGCATGGCCGTGATCGAGTTCACGCTCGGCATCCGCCTGCCTGTCTCACGCCTGCTCTACGGCAACATCAATGAGCAGTACCAGGTCACCTCTGTGTTCCACAACCAGAACGACCTGGCCACGTACCTGGCCATCTGCTGGCCCTTCTTCTTCACCGTCTTCTTCGTCACCCGGCGGATGTGGTGGTGGCTGGCAAGCCTCGCCGCCATGGTGTTCTGCGCGCTGGATCTGGTGCGCACCGGCTCGCGCTCGAGCGTGCTGGCCATAGGCTTGGAGACGGTCGTCGCCGTGCTCTTCTTCGCCCGTCTCGGCGCACGCCTCACGTCGCGGCGCAACAAGATCATAGGAGTCTTGCTCGCCCTCGCGCTGGTGGGCGCCGCCGGCTACCTTTCGTTCAACAACTCCCAGTCCACCATGCTGCGCCAATTCCGTCTCCAAGAGCTCGCGACCAACGTGCAGCAGGGCCAGGGCTCCGGAGACATCCGTACCCAGCTGCTGCACAACGGCCTCTACCAGGCCGGCCACTACCTGCTGCTCGGCGGCGGGCCGGGGCAGGCCCAGACTCTGATGCGCACGAGCCCTACGCCGACGGGCATCGTCGATCCGCACAACTGGTGGCTGGAGGTGCTGGTAAACGGCGGCCTGCCGGCCACGATCCTGCACGGCCTGCTCTACTTCGGGCTCATGGTCGCCCTTTTCGGCATCGCCCGACGCAATGCCGACCGCCTGCTGCGCTACCTTGCCGCTTCGGTCATGCTGGCCCTGGTCGGCTTCTTGATCGGCGCCCTGGGGCCCAGCAGCTCCATCTCGTTCGCGCCGCTATGGGTGCTCTGGGGAGTCGGCATGGCCGTGGTCTCGCGGGCGGCCCTAGCCGCCCGCGATGCCGAGCTGCCGCCGGCGCCGTGAACGTGCTCATGATCAGCCACCTGTACCCGGCGCCCGGCGACGACCGCCACCTGTTCGTGCACGAGCAGGCTCGCGCCCTGCAAGAGTTGGGCGTGCACGTGCGCGTGATCTCGCCGACTCCCTACACGCCGCGCCTGCTCTGGCGCGTCCCGCGCCTGCGGCGGCGCGGCATGCGGCCGCGCCGGGCGGTGCGCGACGGCATCACGGCGGACTACCCGCGCGTGCTGCAGCCGCCACGGCGCATCCTCTTTCATCGCCTCGGCGACTTCAGCCACGCGCGCCTGCGGCGGCTGCCCTGGCTCCAGGAGGCGGCCTTCGACCTGGTGCACGCTCACCAGGCGCTGCCAGACGGCGGTGCCGCCCAGCGGCTGGCCGGCGACCTGGGCCTGCCCTACGTGGTCACCGTCAACGGTGTCGACGTCAACGTCCATCTGCGGCGGCCTGGAGCGGTCGCCGAGCGCACCGCCGCGGTGCTGCGCGGCGCCGCCGCCGTGGTCGCCGTCTCCAGCTCCGTCGCCGGCCAGCTGCGCCCCATCGTCGCCGGTGAGCGCCTGCACGTGAACCTGAACGGCGTCGTCGACGGCGGCCAGAGCGTCGCACCAGCCGACCTGGCCCCGGGCCGGCGGCTCCTGCTCTCAGCCGGTAACCTCATCGCGAGCAAGGGCAACGCCACCGTGATCGACGCCCTGAGTCGGCTTGCGAGCGCGTATCCCGACCTCGACTACGCGATCGCCGGCGAGGGCGTCCAGCTACCGACGCTGACTTCCCAGGCCGCCAGGCTGGGGCTCGCGGAGCGAGTCCACTTCCTCGGGCTGCTCGCTCACGACCGGCTGCTCGCCCTCATGGCGCGCGCCGACGTGTTCGTGCAGCCGAGCTCACCCGAGGGCTTTGGCCAGGTATATGCTGAGGCCATGAGTCAAGGCACGCCGGTGATCGCCTGTCGCGACGAAGGCCCCGCAGACTACGTCCAAGACGGCGTCAACGGATGGCTCGTAGCCCCAGGCGACGCGGATGCCTTGGCCGCCGTCATCGCCACCGCCCTGGACGACCCGGCCGCCACACACGCTGTGGCTGAGGCCGGTCGCCAGGCCGCCGCCGCCCTTACGTGGACCGCCAACGCACAGCGCCAGCTCGCCATCTACGAGCAGGTGCTGGCGGCGCAGGGGAGCGGCTCGTGAAGCTCGCCGCCTTCCTCGCCGCCAGCGCGAAGACCAATCCGGCGATCGTTCTGAGCGTGAGCTACGCCAACGCCTTCGGCATCATCCACGACCTGAGCGCCTTCGGCGTGCCGGTGCTGGGCTTGGACCCGAACCCGCGCGCCATCGGCTTTCACTCGCGCCACGCCGCCGGCATGGTCTGCCCCGACCCGCTGCGCGACGAGGAGGCCTTTCTGCTCTTCCTCGAGCACCTGGGCACGCGGCTGACGCACAAGGCGGTGCTGTTCCCCACCCACGACGAGTTCGTCTGGCCTCTCTCCCGGCACGCGGACAGGCTCAGCGAGCACTTCATCGTGCCCTTCTCACGCTGGCCGGTGATGGAGCGGCTCCACGACAAGCAGGAGCAGCTGCGCGCCGCTTGGCGCGCCGACGTGGACACGCCCAAGACCGTGTTCGTCGACTCGCGCGCCGATCTGGAGAAAGGCATCGCCGAGATCGGCTTCCCGGCCATCTTCAAGCCCACCGAGTCGCTGGCGTTCAAGCGCCGTTTTCGCCACCACGTGCTCGAGATCGCCTCCGCCGACGAGCTCACGGCGGTCTACGACGACGTCAGCGACTGCGGCACGCTCATGCTGCAGGAGGTCATCCCGGGAGGCGACGAGGAGCTGTGGACGCTGGGCTCCTACCTGGATTCGCGGTCGCGGCCGCTGGCGCTGTTCACCGGCCACAAGCTGCGCCAGCACCCGCCGCGTTTCGGCTACTGCCGCATGGCCGTGAGCACGTGGGACCAGGAAGTCGCCGACGCCGGCCTGCGCCTGCTGCAGGAGCTCGGCTACCACGGAGTGAGCCAGGTGGAGTTCAAGCGCGACCCACGCGACGGCCGCTTCTGCCTGATGGAGATCAACGCGCGCCACTGGATGTGGCACTCCTTGGCCGCGCACAGCGGCGTCAACCTGTCGCTGGCCGCCTATCGCGACGCCGTCGGGCGGCCGTACATCGCCCGCCGTCAGACCGACGGGCCGCGNNGACCCGCTGCCCGGCTTGACGATCTTCTCGCGCAAGATCGTGCGCACGGCCGCCGGCAAGGTCATACGCCGCTTCACGGCGTGAGCGGCCGCACACCCCAGAGCGCGGCGCTGCCAGTGCTGGTGGATGTGCCGGACCAGTTCGCGCCGCGCGCCACGTGGGTACTGCAGACCCTGTTTGCCGCCGGCGGCACACGCCTGCGCGTGGAGCGCGACCCGAGCAGGGCCACCGAGTGCGCGCTGGCATACGCGGCCGTGCCGCTGGCCGACGTGCCCACGCTGGGTCTCTCGGTGGCGGCACTAGAGCTGTTCGACAAGCAGGCGCCGCTGCCCAGAGACTCCTTTGCTGCGCATGAGACCGGCGCCGGCCGGCTCGTCGGGGCCTTCCCGTGCCCCGACGAGCGCTTCGTGGCGCCGTTCGACGTGGTCGCCTCAGCCTTCGTGCTGCTCGCCTGCTGGGACGAGCTGACGCGCACGCAACGCGACTTGCACGGCCGCCTGCCGTACGCGAACAGCACGTTCGCGACCAATGCGGCCCTGCAGATCGAGCGGCCGGCCGTGGACGGCTACGCGCGGCTCGTGGAGGCGGCGGCCGGCGAGCGCCTGGCGGCGCTCGGTTTGCCGCCGCTCTCCCGTCCGGACTGGCGCGCCGAGGGCGAGAACACGCCCGCCCGCTTCGCCGTGGCTCTCACCCACGACCTCGACAACCTCTGGCGCTGGACCAGCGGCGGCCTGAGGGCCTCAGCCCGGCGCAGCGCCCGCGGGCTCAGACAGCGTCGGTTCGAGCCCCTGGCCGAAGAGGCGCGTGACGTCTACAACTGGCTCACGCGCCATCTGCCCCAGGGCACCGACCCGTACTGGACCTTCCCGCAGATCATCGGCGGCGAGGACGAGAGGGGCGTCAGTTCCACCTTCTTCGCCCTCGCCAGCCACAGCCGCCGCGACTTCACCCAGCCGCTCGCCTACCGGCGGCGGCTGCCGGCCGCACTGCACCTGCTCACGCAGAGCGGGCGCGAGGTCGGCCTGCACGGCAGCGACCGCGACCGCACCTCTCTCGCCAACCTCGAGGAGGATCGTCAGAGTCTCGCGCAGCGCGCCGGCGTCCCCGTCGGCGGCATGCGCTACCACTACCTGCGCTGCCTCTACCACGAGACGCTGCCGCTGCTCGACGAGGCAGGCTTTGACTACGACTCCAGCATGGCCTTCGCCGAGCGCGAAGGCTGCCGCTGCGGCTTCTCGTTCCCGTTCCACCCCTACGACACCCAGCACGAGAAGCCCCTGCGGCTGGTCGAACTGCCGCTGCTGCTCATGGACACCGGCCTCGCCGACCCGCAGTACCGCGGTCTGGATGCCAACGAGGCCTGGCAAGCCGGCATCGACGTGCTACAGCGGGTGCGCGACTCCGGCGGCGCGGCGGCCATCCTCTGGCACAACAGCCGCTTCGACCCCTCGGCCTCCCACGGCTACGACAAGGTGTACTGGGACCTGCTGCAGTGGACCAGGGCCGAGTACGGCTTCGCCGGGCCGGCGGGCGAGGTCGTGCGCCGCTGGCGAAAGCGCTGCGGAGAAGGCGAGCTCGCCTCGTGACCCGCGTCGTGCATCTGTCGGTGGTGCATCGGCTCGACGAGCCGCGTATCTGGGAGCGCGAATGCCGCTCACTGGCCGAGGCCGGCTACGACGTCACCTACGTGGCACCTGGTCCGGCGACGGCCGCCGAGGCGGCCGGCGTGCACTTGACCGCTCTGCCGGCGCGCAGCCGCGCCCGGCGCTGGATGGACGTGTACGAGATCCAGCGCGAGCTGCGCCGGCTGCGGCCGCAGGTGCTGCATGTGCACGACCCGGAGCTGCTCACGCTGTTCCCGCTTCTGAAGCCGTTCGTGCCCAGACTGGTGTACGACATGCACGACTACGTGCCCGAGCAGGTCATGGCCAAGGACTACATCCCAGCGGGCGCGCGCCCGCTGGTGGCGCGCTCGAGCGCCCTGGCCCAGCGCGCGCTGGCGGCCTTTGCCGACGGCCTGGTCGTGGCCACCGACCACATGCTCACGGTGCTCGGTCCCCCGCCCCGACTGCGCATCGTGGCGCCCAACTACCCGCGACTCTCGCGCTTCGCCGGCGCCGAGCCCATCGCCGAGCTGGCCGGCGACCAGCGCCTGCGCCTGGTCTACATCGGCAGCCTCTCGCGCACCCGTGGCTGCAGTCTGATGCTCGACGTGATGGAGCGCCTGGAGCGCGACGACGCCGTGCTGCTGCTGGGCGGCACGTTCGCGGCGCCGGACCTGGAGCAGGAGACCCGGGCACGCCTGCGCGCTGGCCTGGACGACCGCGTGCGCCTGCTCGGCCGCGTGCCGCCCACCGAGCTGCCCCGCTACCTGGCCAGCGCCGAGGTGGTCTGGATGCCGTCGCTGCCCAGCGTGCAGTACGCGCGCCCCAACGTGGAGACGAAGATCTTCGAGGGCATGGCCGTTGGTCTGGCCGCGCTCGTGAGCAACCTGGCCGGGCGCGGCGAGTTCGTGCACCGGGAGCAATGCGGCATAGCCGTGGCGCCCGACGTCGACGGCCATCTGGCAGGCGTGCACCGGCTGCTCGCCCAGCGCCGCGAGGTCAAGGCCATGGGCGAGCGCGGGCGGCGCGCCGTGACCGAGCGCTACTCCTGGGAGGCCGTAGAAGGGCATCTGGTAGACTTCTACAGCCAACTCTGCCAGGGCTTGCCCGGCTCCCGGCAAGCCCCCTCANNGGCGGCACCATGGCGCGCCTCATCGAGTCGGGCGCCGAGGTCACCTACGCCGCCTTCTCGACCGCCGCCAAGTCGGTGCCGCCGGACTTCCCGCGCGACATCCTGGCGCGCGAGGTGCGCGAGGCTACCGCCGTGCTCGGCATAGACGAAGCGCACCTGCGCATCTACGACTTCGCCGTGCGCACTTTCCCCACGGTGCGCCAGGAGATCCTCGAGGAGATGATCCTGCTGCAGCAGGAGCTCGACCCCGACTGCGTGTTCATGCCGGCTCTCATCGACTTGCATCAAGACCACAAGACCGTGGCCGAGGAGGGCCTGCGCGCCTTCAAGCGCACCACCGTGATGGCCTACGAGATCCCCTGGAACAACCTCAACTTCTCGCATCAGGCCTACGTGCGCCTCGAGGAGCGTCACGTGGAGAAGAAGGTGCAGGCGCTGGCCTGCTACAAGTCTCAGCAGCACCGCAACTACACGCGCGAGGACTACATCCGCAACGTAGCCCTCACGCGCGGCATCGACGTCGGCTGCGATTACGCCGAGGTGTTCGAGGTCTACCGCTGGATCCTCTAGCGATGCCGTCGCTGAAGCCGCTCAAGCTCGTTCTCACCGCCGTCGGCTGCCCCGGCGCCTCCACGCTCATCGGTCAGCTC
>PMKX01000126.1:14458-22325 GCA_003158705.1 Actinomycetota bacterium | reverse complement strand
GTGCCGCCCTTGACGAGCTTGTCGGCGGCGGTCGGCTGCTGCCGGGTGACGAGTCCGAGGCCGAACTGGTCGGAGTAGTCGTCGTGCACCCCTACCTTGAAGCCGGCGTCCTGGAGACTCTTGGTCGCTGCCGCCTCCGCGAGACCGACGACGCCGGGCACCTGCGTGGCCGTGCCGCTGAGCGCGTGGTAGACGGCGTAGGCGGCGCCGGCGACCACGAGGAGAAGCAGCAGCGCGAGCAGCCAGGGCCAACGCCGTCGCTTCTTGGGCTGCCTGGCCGTGGCTGCTGCCCGGCTCGCCGGCATCACTTGCGTGCCCGCCTCCCCCGGTATGGCCAGCGGCCGCATCACCTGCGTGCGCTCGGCGGCGAAGTCGAACGTGGCCGCCAACAGCGGACCACCGGCCATGGCGCTGCGCAGATCGTGAGCGAACTCGGCGGCGCTGGCATAGCGGCGCTCGGGACTCTTGGCCAAAGCTTTGAGGACGATCTGGTTGAGCGCATAAGGCAGGCCGGGAACGAGCTCCGCCGGCTCCACCGGGAGCTCGTTCACGTGTTTCATGGCTACGGTCACCGCCGAGTCACCCTTGAACGGCACCGAGCCGGTGAGCATCTCGTAGAGCACGACGCCGACCGAATACAGGTCTGAGCGTTCGTCTACTCTCTCACCCTTGGCCTGCTCGGGAGCCAGGTACTGGGCGGTGCCCAAGATGGAGCCGGCCTCGGTCATCGACGAGTCGCCGGCGCGGGCGATGCCGAAGTCGGTCACCTTCACCTTGCCGTGGCGGTCGATGAGGATGTTCTGCGACTTGATGTCGCGGTGGACTACGTTGTTGGCGTGTGCGAACTGGACCGCCGAGAGCAGCTCGACGACGATCGCCACTGCCTCGCCGGCGGGCAGGCGGCCGACCCGGCGAATGCGCTCCTTGAGCGTCTCGCCCTCCACATACTCCATGACGATGTAGTAGACGTGGTCGATCTGACCCCAGTCGTAGATGCTGACCACGTTGGGATGGTTGAGACCGGCGGCGGCTTTGGCCTCGCGGCGGAACCGCTCCACGAAGGTCTCGTCCTCGACGAAGCGCTTGAGCAGCACCTTGAGCGCTACGCGGCGGCCAAGAGTGGTGTCCTCGGCCAGGTAGACGTCGGCCATGCCGCCGCCGCCCAGCTTGCCGAGCACGCGATAGCGGTCATCGACCAGCTGTCCGGCTTCGAATCCGTCGCTCAACTCATGCGCCCTCTCGTTCGACTCCTATAACTACCACGCAGGTCGGCACCGACCTGCGTCAGCGTCTACGGCAGCTGCGCCTGGGCCAGCGCCACCTTGAGCACCTGGGCGGCCAGGGGCGCCGCCTCCTCGCCGCCAGTGCTGAGTGTGTTCTCGACGGCCACGGCCACCGCCACCCGCGGCGCGTCCGCCGGTGCGAAGGCGATGAACCAGGCCATGTTGGTGGTCCCCCTCTCGGCCGTGCCCGTCTTGCCCGCTACCTTGACGCCGGGCAGCGCCGCCGCCGTACCGGTGCCACCGGGCGCGTTCACCACTTGCTGCATCATCGTGTTGAGCGTGGCTGCAGTGGCGGGGCTCATGGCTGTCTGCCAGAGCGCGGGACTTGTCTGCTTGACCACTTTGCCCGACGGGCTGATCACCTGCTGCACGAGGAACGGCTTCATCACCCGTCCGCCGTTGGCGACCCCGGCAGCTACCAGGGCCATCTGTAGCGGGGTGGCCAGCACCTTCTCCTGGCCGACCGCGGCCCAGGCCACCGCCAGCGGATCCATCTTGGCGTCCGGCGACAACAGCGTGCCGCCGTCGTAGCGGCCGCTGGCCAGCACCGACCCCGCCGGCTGCTCGATAGGCGGCACGGCCCAGAAGCCGAAGTGCTGCATGTAGCCGACCAGTCCGGCGCGGCCCACCAGGTCGCCTACCTTGCCGAAGGTCGTGTTGATGGAGGAGGTGAGCGCCTGGGTGAACGTGTTGGTGCCGAACACCTCGCCGTGGTAGTTGGTGACCTTGCCACCGTAGATCACGTAGGTGCCGGTATCGTTGAACACCGTCGTCGGCGTCACCTTGCCGGTGTCGAGCCCGGCGGCGGCCGTGACCACCTTGAGCGACGAACCCGGCGGGTACAGACCCTGGGTGGCGCGATCGAGCAGCGGCGCCGACGGGTCGGACCTGAGACGCCGCCAGCGGTCCTCGACGTCGCCGAGGTTGTAGGTGGGCGCCGAGGCCGAAGCGATAACGGCGCCCGTGAGCGGGTCGAGGGCCACGATGGCGCCGGTCTTGCCGACCAGCGCCGCTTGGGCGGCGCGCTGCACCTCGGGCACGATCGTGAGCTTCACGTCGGCGCCCGTGGGCCGGCGGCCCAGCAGGCGATCGATGAACGGCTGCACGCCCAGGCCGCCGGCGCGACCGGTGAGGTAGTCGTCCATCGTGACCTCGATACCGGTGAGCCCCAGTCTCACGCTCTCGTAGCCGACGATGTGTGGAGCGAGGCTGCCGCTCGGGTAGGTGCGGTAGTAGTAGCCAGAGCGCCGCACGCTGCCGGCGATGGTCGTGCCGTCGAACGCCAGGATGCGGCCGCGCTTTATCTTCATGTCCTCGGCTATGCGGCGCTGGTTCTGGGGCTTGTCGAACAGCGCCTTGGCGTGGAACACCTGGATCCAGGTGAGGTTAGCCACCAGGGCGGCGAAGAGCACCACTCCGACCAGGAACATGCGCGAGATGGCTCGGTTCACGGCGCCCTCACCCCAGCTTCGCCAATTCGTGTCGCTCCCTGAGGCTGCCGCCACGCACCACGGCCGCACGATGCGAGATCATGAGCAGCAAGGCCACCATGACCAAGTTGGCGACGATAGAGCTGCCGCCGTAGCTGACGAACGGCAGCGTGATGCCCGTGAGCGGGATCAGGCGCGTGACGCCGGCGATGATGATGAAGGCCTGCAAGCCGAAGGTCACAGACAGGCCGGCGGCCAGGAGCTTGGAAAAGCCGTCCGGCGCCCACATGGCGATACGAAAGCCGCGCCAGCAGAAGAGCAGAAAGCAGAGGATGAGGGCGACGGCGCCCAGAAGGCCCAGCTCGTTGGCCAAGGCCGCGAAGATGAAGTCCGTGGGCAGGTCAGGTACGATCGGCTGGTGGTTGGGAAACAGCAGGTAGCCGCGCCCCAGACCGGCACCGAGCATGCCGCCGTCGGCAATCGTGAACAGCGACTGGAGCAGTTGGTAGCCGCTCGTAGCGGCGCGCGACCAGGGGTCGACCCAGATGAGGAAGCGTTCGTGCACATGGGCCACGTACTGAGAGGCGGCGGCACCGGCAACGACGAACAGGGCCGCCCCGGTCATGACGTAGGCGATTCGCGACGTGGCCATGTACAGCATCGCCAGGAAGACGGCGAAGAACAGCAGCGACATGCCGAAGTCCTTGACGAAGACGAGCATGACGAGCGTCAGCACCCACATGAGCACCAGGGGGCCGAAGTACTTGGGCGCCGGGAACCCCAGGCCGAGGAAGCGCTTGGTAGGCATGGAGAGCAGCTCTTTCTTGTCGTTGAGGTAGCCGGCCATGAAGATGACGATGGCGATCTTGGCGAACTCGGACGGCTGAATGGAGAAGCCTCCGAAACGCAGCCACAAACGGGCGCCGTTCACCTCGGTGCCGACCACCATGGTCACCAGCAGCAGCCCCAGGCCCAGGGCGCCGATAACGTAGCGGTACCGGTCGAGACGCTGGTGGTCGCGCACGATAAGCACGGTCAAGATGAACAGACCGGCGCCCACCAGCAGCCACTGACCCTGGAGCAGGGCCAGCGCCGGCCTGATGCGGTAGATCTCGGTGAGGCCCATGGCCGACAGCAGAGCGGTGATGGGCAGCAAGCACGGGTCCGCCTGCGGTAGCACGAAGCGCACCACCAGGTGAAGGACGAGAAAGACGGCGACGAAGATGAGGCCGTACACGATCGAGGCCCGCCTGATCTCGTGGTAGCGGCCGGCGAACACGGAGACGTAGGCCATGGTGCTGATCACCGCCGCCAGCGCCAGGAAGGCCAGCTCGCTGTTGCGGCGACTCACGGCGAGCCGCCCACGGCGCGCACCAGGTCCAGCGCCGCGCCCTTGCTGCCCAGCGAGTGTCGCTGCACCCGTTGGCTCTGGTCGGCGTTGAGGGCGGTGACGGGCAGCGCGCTGCGCAGGTAGAGACGATGGAACTCGAGGCCGCCGACCTGCCAGGGCAGACCGCGGAAGACGCTCACGTAGCCTTGGTCCACGCCCACGAAGTAGAGCTCGTTGGCAGCGACGGCCGCCGTGACGAGCAGGACGGCAACCACCACAGCCACGATGAGCAGACGGCTGACCGGCGGCCGCTTGGCGGCGCGCGGCGGCGGAGGCGGCGCGGCGACGGCCCCTGCGGCGGACTTGCTCGACGGCGCGTCGGCGGCGGCCTGGTCGCCCCCGCTCAACGTCACGTCCGCCGCGGCCTCTCCCTCGGCCTGGCTCGGCGGCGGCGCGGTGGCCTGGTCGGCCGCGCTCAGCGTCACATCGGCGGTGGCCTCGCCGTCCTCGGCTGCCTCGTCGCCGGCCTCGAGGCGCACGACCACCGCCGTGATGTTGTCGTGGCCGCCGTGCTGCTTGGCCTCGCGCACGAGGCCCTGGACGCACGCCTGTAGATCGTCCTTGGCCAGCAGCTTTGCGAGTCGCTTGGACGGCACCACGCCGCTGAGTCCGTCGCTGCTGAGCAGGAGCACGTCCCCGCGCTCGAGATCGACGGAGAACACGTCGAGCTCAGCCCGCGGCTCGGTGCCCAAAGCTCGGCTGAGGATGCTGCGGTAGCGGTTGACGGCCGCCTCCTCGGGCGTGATGGCACCCTCGCGCACCCACTCGCCGACCAGGGAATGGTCCTCACTCAGCTGGCGCAGCTCGCCGCCACGGAGCAGGTAGGCACGGCTGTCGCCGATGTGCACGAACTCGGCTTGTGCACCGGCAATGCGGACGGCGGTCAGCGTCGTGCCCATGCCCGCGCGATCGGGATCTTCGGCAGCCAAGTCGAAGATGCGCGTGTTGGCCTGGGCGGCGGCCTCCTGAAGGCTGCCGCCGGCAGCCGTGGTCTGCGCCAGAGTCTCGATGGCGATGCCGGCCGCCACCTCACCCGCCTGGGCGCCGCCCATGCCGTCGGCGACGGCAAACAGCGGCGCCTCAGCTATATAGGCATCTTCGTTCGCCTGCCGGTGCAGGCCGATGTCGGAGAGCGCCGCGTGGCGGGTGACCAGGTTCACACCAGCCTCATTCCTCGTAGCGGAAGACCGTCTCGCCGATGCGCAGGCGTGAGTCTGGCTTGAGCTGGGCCTCGCTCACCTCTTTCTCGTTGACGAAGGTGCCGTTGGTGCTGCCCAGGTCCTCCACGAAGTAGAACTGGTCGCGCAGTATGAGGCGGGCGTGCGTCTGCGACACGAACGTCTCGTCCAGGATGATGTCGCTGGTCGGCGCCCGCCCTATGGTCACAGGGCCGCTGAGCGGGAACACCACGCCCGCCGGGGCCACCGGACTGCGCTCGACGATCAGCCGCGGATCGATGTTGGCGGTGAGGTCGAGGGCTTCGCCGGCCATCGTACGCTCCGTCTGGCGCTCCCTGCGGCGCTGAGAGCGCTCCGCCGGGGTGGCGACCGGCGGCGGCGGGGCCTCCGGCATGGCAATGTCGGGAGCTGCCTCGACTCCGCCGGCGCTGTACACGTCGCGGGTCGTCGCCCGTACGATGAGCCAGATGAACAGGTAGAGCAGCACGAGGCCGGCGATCTTGAGTATGAGCAGGATGATGTCCATCAAGCTCGCCTCGTGAGGTAGCGCCTGTGGACTGCGACCGTCATCGTCTCCGCACCTGCACGATCGCCGCCAGAGCCTCGTCCCGCTCGGCGACGAGCTGCTCCAGACTGCGCCCGGCCACCTCTTCGGCCAATCCCGCGGCCAAAGCGTCGGCCGTGTCGGGCGGGAACTCGGTCCATGTGGCCAAGTCACGCAGCATGCCCTCCTTGGCACCGGCGAGATGACGCAAGTGACCCCGGATGCCGCCCGCGCCCCCGCCCAGGTGATACAGCAAGTGTGGACCCATCACCGCCCAGCGCAAGCCAGGCCCGTCGCAGACCGCCTGGTCCACCTCGGCGACGCTCGCCGCGCCCGAACGCACGAGCTCCACGGCCTCCCGCCAGAGAGCCGCCGACAGGCGGTTGGCGATGTAGCCCGGCAGGTCGCCGCGCACAAGCACCGGCCGCCGGCCGACGCGCCGGTAGAAGTCGAGCCCGCGAGCCATCGTCTCGGCGCTCGTTTGCTCACCCGGCGCCAGCTCCACCAGCGGCACCAGGTGAGGCGGGTTGTAGGGGTGAGCGGCGAGACAACGCTGCGGCACTCTCGCCGCTTTCTGGATGGCCGTGATCGAGAGGCCAGACGAACTCGTCGCCAGCAGTGCGTCGGCCGGCGCTAGCGAATCGGCGGCGGCAAACACGGCTCGCTTGGTCTCGAGGTCCTCGACCACGCACTCCTGAACCAGCGTGACGCCGTCGAAAGCAGCCGCAGGGTCAAGTTCGGCAGTCAGTGCCGCCAAGCCACGCTGCGCCGTGGCGGCATCGGCCAAGCCGTGATCTACAAGGAAGCGAGCCGCCATGGAAGCCTGTGCGGCGGCCGAGTCGAGAGCGGCGGGGCGGATGTCGTAGAGGCGAACCGCGAGCCCCTGGGCGGCGAAGAGCCCCGCCCAGCTCGCCCCGGTCAGTCCCGCACCGGCGACGGCGACGGCCTCGGTCAAGGTCGCCTTTCGAAGCGCAGCTCGGTGCTGCCCAACTCGATGCGGTCTCCGTCGGCAAGCACGGCGCGCTTCACCTCCCTGCCGTTGATCTTGACGCCGTTGGTCGAGTCGAGGTCGACGAGCACGTGGCCGTCGCCCTCGAGGCGGATCTCGGCGTGCTGACGCGACACGTTGGGGTCCGGCAGCACTATGTCGCAGCGCTTGCTGCGGCCCAGCACGGCGACCGGCTCCTTGATCGCAAAGAGCTGCTCCTGCATACGCAGATAGGCGCGCATCGGCAGCGCCGGCGGTGGCTCGGCAGCCGCGCCGCCCGCCGGCGCTGCGGCGGCCGGCTGGTACATGACGGTCTGCGCCAGGCCGGGCGGCGGCGCCGGCGGCTCGATGGGCGCCGACGGAGGCACCGGCAGTGGCGGTAAGGCCGCATCCGGTGGCGCCGCCTCGTCCCACACTTGTGGCGGCGGCCCTCCCGCCGGCGCGCCGGGCTCGGCCGCATGGGCGACGGCGGCCGCCAGGTCTACCGTGCGCGTGGAGATGCCGAATTCGCCCAAGCGCAGATGCTCGTCGTGCAGGAGACTGACCTGTGGCATGGTCACCAGAGTCCAGCCTTCGCGCTGGGCAAAGGCGGCCAGGTAGTTGCTCAACTCTGCTCTGAGCGAGTCCTCGAACGAGTGCAGGTGGTCGTAGTCCTCGCGCGAGAGGTACACCTCGTACTCGTTGGGGACGTAGACGCGCGCCACACTGACCAGCTTGTGATCGCTCATCTCCTTGGCCAGCTTGTGGGCCAGCTCGNNAAAACCACCGCGAACAATACCACCACCGCCAACACCGAGACACCGGCCAGGAGAGCGCTCAAGCTCACGCGATAGTCCCACAAGCGGATCGGCACCACACGGTAGAGGACGAACACGAGGCACATGCTGAGCGACCACGCCCACAGGCGCACGAGCATGGGCCGCAGTGAGAGCGTGAAGGTGACCGCCAGTGCGAGCCCAGCCCACACGGCCATCTGCAAGAGCGACGGCCCGGAGAGGGTGACGGCCAGGACCCGGTAGGCGGCAGTCAGGGGGTTGCCGGCCGCCTGAAGCTG
>PMKX01000126.1:0-14451 GCA_003158705.1 Actinomycetota bacterium | reverse complement strand
GCCAGCAAGGTCGCGTACACCGGCACGAGGAGCACAGCGAGTGCCGGCCACAGCGCGACGAGAGGTCGCCCGCGCGTGAGCCAGTAGAGGGCGACCGCACCCACGATGTAGACGACGCCGAGGCTGAACGAAACGGCGAACACCGGGAAGGCAAGCACACCCAGAAGCCAGGCGAGGCCCAGCTGGGGCACCACGAACCACAGTGCCGCCGAGAGCGCCATCACCGGCAGAGTCCAGCTTTCGGGATAGGTCGCGAAGCGGCTGAGCAACACNNCAGACGGCCGTGGCCGAGGCGACCGCTCTCGAGGGCGGCGCGCAGCTCGGCGGCCACGGCGGCCGCCGACGGCCGCTCGGCAGCCTCCGTCTCGATGGCGGCAGCGACCGCGTCGGTCAGGCCGCGCGGCAGATCCGGCCGCACCTCTTCCAGCGGCTCGATGCGGCCGGCCACCACGTTGGCCATGGTCTCTGCAGGCGTGTGCCCGCGCACCGGATTGAAGCCGGCGAGCAGCTCGTAGAGCACGATGCCCAGCGAGTACACGTCGCTCGCCGGGCCGATGCGCCGCGAGGACGCCTGCTCGGGCGACATGTAGGCCACCGTACCCAGCACGTCGCCCTCGCTGGTAAGCGTCTGCGCGTCCATGAGGCGTGCGATGCCGAAATCCATGAGCTTGGCCCGCCCCTCGTCGTCGATCATCACATTCTGAGGTTTGATGTCGCGGTGGATCACACCCTGGCTGTGGGCGTAGGCCAAGGCTTCGGCGAGCTCCTCGCCCACGTGCGCAGCGTCGGCGTCGCCGAGCTCGCCCAGAGCGGCCGCCAGCGGCTGGCCCTCGACGAACTCCCAGACCAGAAAACTGCGCTCGCCGTCGCCGAAGAAGTCGTACAGGGCCACGATACCGGGGTGCGCGAGGCTGGCCGCCGCCTCGACCTCACGCACCACGCGTCCCGACATGCCGGGCCGGTCGGCGATCACCTTGAGTGCCACCGGCCGCTCGAGCTTGCGGTCGTACGCCTCGTACACTTCGGCGAAGCCACCGGCGCCCACCTTGCGCACGATCTCGTAGCGCTGCGCCCAGTCTACGTAGAGGGGGGTACTGCTGTGGGACACGACCGGCATGGCTCCTTGAGGGGGTCGGTTGCCTGACTATTCGGTATGGTACAATCCAAACCCTGTGAGGGCCCGCGGGGCGAGTGGTGGAATTGGCAGACACGCTAGGTTCAGGGTCTAGTGCACTTACGTGCATGCGGGTTCAAGTCCCGCCTCGCCCACCATCCGACACCGGGGGGATCACGTAGTGGATTTCTTCGACGACGACGCGACTCAGCAGCTGCCCGCCCGACCACGTCCTCGCCGCCGAGGCTCCGCTCGTCGCACGCGCATCCAGCGACTGGTTCTTCTGCTCGTCGTCTTGTTCGTCGTCATCTTCGCGCTCTCACTCTGGATCCGCAGCTGCCAGCGAAACCGCAAGATCGAGAGCTACCGCACGTACTTCAGCGGCGTCGGCCAGGTGATCAACGACTCGAACGCCCTCGGCAAGGCCGTGGACGGCATCTTGCGCAACCCGGCCAAGTACACCAACAAGACGCTGGCCGACAAGCTCCGCGAGCTGGCTGCCAAGCAGCAGGAGATCGCTACGCGGGCGCAGCGCATCCACCCGCCCGCCAAGCTCAGCGAGCTGCAGAGCATCTTCGTGCTCGGCATGCAGACGCGCCAGACGGGCTTCGAGCAGCTTCGCGATTACCTGCTGGCCGTGCTGAACAAAGCCAAGAAGGTCACGGCCGGCACAATAGTCGACCTGGGCCCATACTTCAGCGGTCCTGACGCCTACTACACCGGTGACATCTACACGCAGGCGCAGAAGATCATGAGCGCCGACGGCGTGAGCGACGTCACGGTGCCTACGTCCACCTACTACCTGACCACCGACATCTTCGACCCAAGTCGCATCACCGCCATGCTGGCCGCCATCAAGCAGGCCCCTCAACTGCATGGCATCCAGGGCGTCGGCCTGGTGGGCGTCACGGCCCAGCCGCAGGGGACCAAGCTTGCCGCCAGCGGCACCACCAACGTGAAAGCATCCACAGACCTGGCCTTCGCCGTGCAGGTACAGAACCAAGGCACCGTGACCGAGACCAGCGTGCACGTCACGGTCGAGTTCCAGCCGTCTGGCGCGGCCGCGCAGACGTTGACCGGTACCATACCGGTCATCCAGCGCGGCGCCACCCAGTCGGTCAACATCACCGGCATCAACATCCCCAGCGGCGCCATCGGCCGGGTCTCGAAGTTGACCGTCACGGTCGCCAAGGTGCCGCAAGAGCAGAAGCTCGACAACAACACGGCCAAGTACAGCATCATACTGGCCCTGTAGGCTCGTACCGGTGCACACGCTGCGCGACATCACTCCCTACGTAGCGGCAGCCACGGCCGTCTTGTCACTCGTCGCGCTGGTGCTTGTGGCCCTGCTCTGGCGTGCTGCGCGACGGCTGCGCCGTTCGCAAACGGTCGTCTTAGGCCCTCACGAAGAGCGCGACCTGGTCTCACATGCCGAGCACCTGAACGCGCAGGTGCGCAATCTGCGCGACGCGGTCGAGGCGCTCACTGGCGAGCTCGAGACGCACCGCCTGCACCTCGACGAAGCGCTCACCAACCACGCCACCGTGCGGTATGACGCCTTTCGCGACACCGGCGGCGAGCAGAGCACGTCCATCGCTCTGCTCGACAACCATCGCAGCGGCATCGTCGTCAGCACCATCAGCGCCCGCGATTTCGCCCGCCTCTATGTGAAGACCCTCGACCATGGCGTGCCCGACCGCGAGCTCTCCCCGGAGGAGCAGCAAGCGGTGCAGACGGCCGTGCCCGGGCCGCCGGCGTCGCAGGCATAGCCGATTGCCCCGCGTCCTCTACCTTGGGTCGCATACTGACCGGGTGACCGCCCTGTGGCCCGAATGCAGGTGGCCTGACTCCGTGCCTAGCCACATCGGCTTCGGCATCCCCTTCATGAGGCGTCGGGGGTACGATGTCGGCTTTCCTCCCGAAGCAGCGCGCGGGCTTCTGTGGCGCATCGACCAGGCCATCGCCGGGCGCGGCCTCACCTCACCGGTCGGGCGGCTCGCCGTGCAGCGCGCCGCCTACTCCGTGCTTCACGACTACGACCTCGTCTACAGCGCCCCGTACGGGCTCTGCTTCGGTGTCGTGCTCGAGTGCCTGCACGCCCTTGGTGTGGTGAACACACCGATCGTCGCCATCGCCCACAACCCGCCGCGGTACACGCATCGCTGGCTTCCACGGCCGGTGCTGCGCTGGGCCCTCAAGGGCTGCGACGCAGTGCCCTGCTTGAGCACCGTCGCCGCCGAAGCGATCGCTGCGACCCCTGGACTGGAGGGCAGAGCCAGCCTGACGCCGCTGGGACCGGACGCCGGGTTCTACCCGTCTCCCGAGGAGCCGGGCACCGGGATCATCGCTGCGGGCACGACCTTCCGCGACTTCGTCAGTCTGGGGCGGGCAGCGAGCGGCACCGACGTTCCCGTCCGCATCGTCTGCCCCCGCAGCGCGGTCACACGCGAGTTCGCGACGTTCGGCAGCAATGTCGAGGTCGTCGACCCGCCACGTGGTGCCGTTCCCTACCGCGAGCTCGCCGGCATGTACGCCGGCGCCCGCGCCATCGCCATCCCGCTGGCACGCGTCGACCGCCTCTGCGGCGCGTGGAGCCTGTTAGACGCACTCGGCGCCGGCAAGCCGGTGATCATGACACGCCACCCGCTCCACGAGCTCGACGTCGAGGCCGCCGGCATAGGTCGCCTTGTTGAGCCCGGTGATATCAACGGCTGGCGCGCAGCCCTCGAGTTCTTCCACGCCGAGCCCGAGGCGGCCGTGACCATGGGCCGCCGTGCCCGAGCTCTGGTCGACGGCGGCCTCAACTGCGAGTCGTTCGCCAACAGGATCATGGACATCTTTGATAGTGTGCTGGGTATCGACACTCGTGCAGGCACACCCTCACGTAAAGGAGGCGACGAGCATGACTGCACAGACTAAGACGAGGCCCGTCGCCTTCCTGGGCCCCGAGGGCACGTTCACCGAGGAGGCTCTGCTCGCCAACATGCCCGCCGGCGACCTGCATCCGTATCCGTATCCCTCCATCAACGACGTCATGCTGGCCGTGCAGAGCGGCGAGGCAGCCCTTGGCCTGGTACCGATCGAGAACTCGCTCGAAGGAGCCGTGGCCGTCACCCACGATCTGCTGGCGTTCGGCTTCGAGGACTTGTTCGTGGTGCAGGAGATCACGCACACGATCCGCCATCAGCTCATCGCCCGGCAGCCGCTCGAGCTCTCGCGGGTCACCAAGGTGCTCAGCCATCCGCATGTGTACGGCCAGTGCCGCACCTTCATCCAGAAGCATCTGGCGGCCGTCGAGCATGAGGCGGCCAACTCGACCGCCGACGCCGTGCGCATGGTCGGCCGCGTCGACCGCCCGTGGGTGGCTATCGGCCCACGGCTGGCGGCCGAGATGTACGAGTGCCAGGTCATCGCCGCCGACATCGAGGACTCCATCGACAACAGCACACGCTTCGTGTTCCTGTCGCGTGAGCCGGCGCCCCAGGACCTCGAGGGACGCTACAAGACCAGCATCGTCTGCGGCATCGCCCAAGACCAGCCCGGAAGCCTGCTCATGATCCTCTCCGAGTTCGCCTTCCGCTACGTCAACCTCACCAAGATCGAGTCGCGACCCTCCAAGCGGGGCCTCGGCGACTACGTCTTCTTCATCGACATGGAGGGGCGCGTCGACGACGCGCCCNNTCGCCCAGGCCCTGAACTGCCTGACCTGCAAGCTGGCGTGGGTCAAGGTGCTGGGATCCTACCCGGCCTGAGTGCAGAGGAGGCTCCGTGGAGCGCCTCAAGTGTGAGATCAGGACCATGCGAGCCGAGGACGAGGGCATGCTCCTCCTCCTGGCCGAGGAGAGCCTGCGTCCGCTCGCCGCGGCCAGCGGGCACGATGAGCGGTATCGCGCAGACCAGCTCGCCGACCTGCTCGAGAGCGCCGACGTCTTCGTCGCCGAGAACGCCCAGGAGGTCGCCGGCTTCGTGGCCGTCACCCAAGAGGGCGGCGACCTCCTCATCGAATGCTTGTGCATCAACCCCGCCTTTGAGGCGCGCGCCGTGGCACACCAACTGCTGGACTGGATCGAGGGTCTGGCCTTCAACCGCAATGCAGCGCGTTTGCAGGCGCTGGTGCCGGCCCAAGACACGCGTGCCGAGCACCTCTACAAGGGCCACGATTTCGTCCCCGCACCGGCTCTGGACCGGCCGGAGATGATCGTCATGGAGAAGCGGCTGCCCGAGCCCTGACGGCCGGCGCCGCGCCTCCTGCCGCGGCCGTCCACCTCTCGCCTCGTCAGACGCGCTCGGATACGATAGGCGCGACGGCGGCGCGAGGAGAGACGATGCTCGACATCAAACTGGTGCGCTCCAATCCTGACGTGGTACGCGAGGCGCTGCGGCGCCGCGGCAGCACGTCGTCGTTGGACGAGTTTCTAGCCGCAGAGGAGGACCGCCGGCGCTTGACGACCGAGGTCGAGGAGCGTCGCGCCCGGCGCAACGTGGTCAGCGACGAGATCGCGGAGCTCAAGCGCAGCGGCGGCGACGCCGCCGCCAAGATCGCCGCCATGCAGGAGCTAGGCGGCGAGCTCAAGACGTTCGAGCAGCAGCTCGCCGAGGCGGAAGAGCGCCTCAAGGACCTGCTGCTGCAGATCCCCAACATCCCGCTCGACGACGTGCCGGAGGGCGGCGAGGACGACTCTGTGGTGCTACGCCACGTCGGCGAGCAGCCGCAGTTCGACTTCGCGCCACTCGACCATCTTGACCTGGGCGTCAGGCTCGACATCATCGACATGGAGCGCGCCGCGCGCGCCTCCGGTTCGCGCTTCGCCTACCTCAAGGGCGATCTCGTCCTGCTCGAGTTCGCGCTGCTGCGCTACGGCCTCGACATCGTCACGGCCAAAGGCTTCAGGCCGGTCGTCCCGCCCGTACTCGTGCGCGAGGAGGCGATGTACGGCACCGGCTTCTTCCCCACCGACGAAGCGATGATCTACCGCACCACCGACGGCGAGTGCCTGGTCGGCACCTGCGAGGTGTCGCTGGCCGCCTTGCACATGGAGGAGTTCCTCGAGGCCGAGCACCTGCCGCTGCGCTACACCGGCTTCAGCACCTGCTTCCGCCGGGAGGCCGGCGCCGCCGGCAAGGACACGCGCGGCATCTTCCGCGTGCACCAGTTCGACAAGCTCGAGATGTTCTCGTTCTGCCTGCCCGAGCAGTCGCTCGCCGAGCACGAGCTGATCCGCGAGATCGAGGAGCGCATCTTCGGCGGCCTGGGCATCCCCTACCGTGTGGTCAACATCGCCGCCGGCGACCTGGGCGCCCCGGCGGCCAAGAAGTACGATCTCGAGGCCTGGATGCCCGGCCAGCAGCGCTATCGTGAGGTCACTTCATGCTCCAACTGCACGGACTTCCAGGCGCGGCGCCTGAACTGCCGCTACCGGACCGAAAAGGGGCCGCGCTTCGTGCACACGCTTAACGGCACGGCGATCGCCATGAGCCGCGCCCTGGTCGCCATCATGGAGAACTACCAGCGCGCGGACGGCACCATCGCCGTGCCCGAGAAGCTCGTGCCCTACCTGGGCAAGGAAGTGATCGGCGCCTAGGCTGGAGAGACGGGCGGGCGGCGGCGAGCCGACTCGCCCGGCCGGTCAGTCGACCGGCTCGGCCTCGCCGAAGGCGGCGCCGCCGGCGCCGTTCTCGCGCCAGGGGATGACGTAGCAGCTCACCGCGATCTCGGGGAAGTCGTTCTCGATGAGCATCTTGACGCGCCGCAGGTCGCGTTCGAGCAGCTCCTGCTGATCGAAGCCCAGGCCGCCGAGCGCACGCTCGTAGAACGAGCAGTCCTGATGCGACACCAGGATGATGCGCCGTGCGGCATGCACGTCGACCATGTCGGCGATGCAGTGCATGGCCACCCGGCGCTCCATGCCCGGACGCGTGAGCACGAGCGGTCCGCCGGGCACGAACATGCGGTCGGCATCGGTGATCTCGAGGCTCTCGAGGAGGCGGCTGACGGGATCGGCGATGCGTCCGTCGGCGCAAGCGATGATCAGGGCAGCCATGGGCATGTAGTATGCCAGATGGGTGCTTGCTAGACTAGCCGCGCGGCTCGCCCGCCGGTACAGCCGCAAGCGGCTGGGCGGGCCATCGCGGAGGGGTGGCAGAGCGGCTGATCGCAGCGGTCTTGAAAACCGCCAGGCCGGGTTCCCGGTCTCGTGGGTTCAAATCCCACCCCCTCCGCCAAGAATGTCGCAGCTCGCTTGTCGTCGTGTGGATTCCGCCGCCCGATCCAAGGGTAGGTACGGGCGATGACCGGTAGGTCCACAGCCACCGCCATCGACGAGTACATCGCGCAGTTCCCGCCTGCGACTCAGGCGCTGCTGCAGGAGATGCGAGCGTTGATCAAGACATCGGCTCCTGAGGCGGCTGAGTCGATCAGCTATGCGATACCGACCTTCGACCTCAACGGCAGACACCTGGTGCACTTCGCGGGCTACGAGAAGCACATCGGGTTCTACCCAACGTCGAGCGGGGTCGCGGTATTCGCGGACGAGCTCAAGTCCTACAAGCGTGCCAAGGGCTCGGTGCAGCTGCCCTTGGACCAGCCGCTGCCTACCGACCTGATCCGCCGCATCGTCGCCTTCCGGGTCGACCAGATCAGGAAGGCCGAGAGGTAGAGGGCCGGTCAGGACGATCGAGGTGCGGCCGGTATGGGAGGACCTGGCAGGGCCAAGCCGACCTGTGTAGGCAGCGTATCGCCAGACCCGGCTCTCGTCACAAGGAGGATCTATGCAACTGCTGGAGGCAAGCTCAGAGATCGACGTACCGGCGGCGCGCGCGTGGCAGGTGCTCGCCGACCTGGCGAGCTACGCGGACTGGAACCCCTTCATCGTGGCCGCCGAAGGTGAGCTGCGCGTCGGGGAGCACCTGAAGGTGACGCTCCGGGCGCCGGACCGCCCGGCGGTGACGTTCAGGCCCCGGATTCTGGCCCTCGAGCCCGGCCACCTGATCACCTGGAAGGGACAGTGGCTGCTGCCGGGCTTGTTCGACGGGCGCCACACGCTCCATGTGGAGCCGCTCGGCGACAGTCGCTGCCGGTTCACCACGCACGAGGAAGTCACCGGCATCCTGCTGCCGCTTCTCGGCGGCATCATGCGCGACTCGCAGCGCGGCTTCGAGGATTTCGCGGCCGCCGTCAAAGCGCGCGCCGAAGAGACGGCCGCAAACCCGGCCGGGTCCTGACCCAGCCGGCGTAGAGGAACGGCCGCACCGTGTGGGTCATCGTGCACGTCTGCGTCGGCTTGGCCATCGGCGCCGCCGTCGGGGCGCCCTACTGGCTGCTCGTGCTCATCGTGCTGGCCTCACACGTGCTGCTCGACCTGGTGCCGCACTGGGACTACACGGTCGCCGACCGGCAAATGCTGTGGGGCGCCCTCGATTTCGGCGCCAGCTTGCTCACGCTGGTGCTCTGCCTGGTCTTTCTGAAGACACCATGGAGTGTGCTGGCGCTGGGACCGATCTCGGGCGCCCCCGACTTCGAAGTGCTGGTCAACACCTTGCACGGCCGGCGCCGCGACTACTGGTTCCCGAGCCACTGGCGGCGCTTCCCACACGGCCGCTGCGGGCCGCTACTGGGCATCTCGGTGCAAGCGGCGATCATGGTCGCCTCGGCGGCCGTCTTCCTCGCCGCCCGTTAGCGAGGCCGGCCGCAAGCGACCGTCGCCACCCGCCGACCCGCAGCCGCCGGCCGGCTGCGCCGTTAGCCCGGCCGCCTCGCCACTCGCTCGGCCAGCTTGCTCACGCAGGGGATCTCGACGCCGAGCAGCTCGGCGATGCGTGCCTTGGCGTCGATGCCCTTGGCACAGCCCGGCACGGCCGTGATGACGCCGATGTCGAGCTCGGCGCGCAGCTCGCGCATCACCGTCGAGTCGGCCAAGTCGCCCACGGCCACCTTGAGCTTGCCGGCCACGTACTCCTTGGCCTCTGCCAGCCTCATCTTGCGGAGTTGCATCCTCGCCACCAGGTCTCCGGCGGTGCGGATGCCCCCCATGCCCGAGGCAAGCGCGTGACTCAAGGACATCCCCAGGGGATCGCCCACGCCCACCTACAAGCCGTCGGCCTTGCCGATCTCGACGAGCGCCACGCTGGCCTGGGTGACGGCGTCGGGCGGCGGCACCTCGAACATGGGCACGCCGCCCACGCCCATGCCAACGTTGGCGTGGATGGGTATGCTGGCCGCCTCGGAACACGCCTTCACAAAGGTCGACGCCCGGGCGACGTTCCAAGGCGTCGACTTGCGCGTGTTGGTGTTCACCACGGGACCGAAGATGGCCACGCCGGCCTGCTCGGCCAGCTTCACCTGCTGGTGCGGCCACAAGCCGGCCAGCCGCACCCCCTTGTACTCGAGCTGGCCGTGGAAGCCCAGCACCACCTCGGCCGCCATGCCCATCTCCACGGCCAGGTCCGTCTTGGCGGCCAGCTCCTCGGTAGCTTGCAGGGCGGCCAGGAACTCGGCGTCGCCGGCGGCCGCCGTCGTGTCCAGGTTGAAGCCGTCGGCGCCCGTCTCAGCCATCTTCTCGCCCATCCAGACGATGTCGCGCCGGCAGGCCTCGGCGGCCACTTCTTGAGCCTGACGCGCCTCGTCCACCTTGCCCTCGGGCAGCAGCTCCGACGGGTTGGGGAACGGGCCGTCCGGCTGCGCGTACAGGCCCAGGTTGGGCATGGCGCCGTAGAACAGCGGCACGATCGTCGTCAGAAGCACCGACTCCATGGTCGTCTGCTCCAAGGCGACGATGGGCTTGACCTGTTTGAAGGTGTAGTCGGTGTGGCCGAGCTCGAACGTGTCGAAGCCGAAGGCACGCTCGAAGGTGCGGATAGCCTGCTCGCGGCTCAGCGGCAGGCCGACGCCGCTGGAGAGCTGCGCCGAGTAGAGCGTGTTGCCGCAGCCGTCCTTGCTCAGGATCGCTTCGTGGCCGCGCTGCACACCGACGATGCGCCGCGGCGAGTCGAACAGGTCGAAGAGGTAGTCGATCTCGCGCTCGTCGAGCGCGGGGATCTTGCCGCGCCGAGCGGCGTCCTCGGAGCCCTCGCTCAGGTCACGCCGCACCTCGTCGGTGGTCAGCGTGACCGTGTAGCCGTCGCCCATGCGCGTGGTGATGCTGCCCATGCCCCCTCCTACCTCAGCGCAGCAGTTCGTGGACCAGGCGTTCCACGAAGGCGGCCTGGAAGCCGACGTCGCGCACGGTGATGCGCTCGTCATGGTTGTGACAGCGCGGGCCCGTGGCCAGGTAGTCCTCGGCGATGTAGGGCCCGAAGCCGTAGGCGATCACGTCCGGGAAGGCGGCGCGGTACCAGTTGGAGTCAGTGAAGCCGACGCAGTGCATAGGCGCCGCCACGGCGCCGGGCACGGCCTCGGCTATTACCGTGTCGATGGCGCGGCTGAAGTCGTTGCCGACCGGCGAGTCGTTGCCGGCCACGGTGCCGAGCCACTCCAGCTCCCAGGCGCCGGGGCCGCCGAGTGCCGCCTCCACCTCGCGGCGCACGTCGTCCTCGGTCTGGCCAGGCAGCGTGCGGCAGTCCACTGTGACCTCGGCGTGCGAGGCCAGCACGTTCACAGCCTCGCCGCCGGCGCGCACGATGGTGGGCACGAGCGTGATGCCGTAGAGAGGCTCGATGAGGTCGGCTGTCTCCACATCGACGGCGCGCAACTCGGCCAGGGCGGGGCGCACCAGCGCCGGGTCGAGCAGACGCGCGCGCAGGCCAGCGTCGCCGACGAGGCGCTCGATGAGGAGCTCAGGGACGCAGTCGAACCTGAGCTCCGGCTCATGCTCGACCAGCGCCTTGATGGCACGCGCCATCTCGGCCACGGCGTTGCGGCCGTGCGGCGGCACCGAGGCGTGCCCGGTCTCGCCCTGGAAGGTGAGCTTGAACTGGGCCGTGCCCTTCTCGCCCACGGTGAGCATGTAGGTGCGCTGGCCGCCGATCTCCACGTACTCGCCGCCGCCCTCGTTGAGAAGGTAGTCGCAGCGCACCAGGTCGGGCCGGTTCTGCACCAGCCAACGAGCGCCGCACTGGTCACCCACCTCTTCGTCGGCGGTGGCCGCCAGCACGAGCGTGCCGGCGAAGTCGGCGCCGGCCGCGGCCAGACGCAAGAAGGCGACCGTCTCGGCGGCCACCAGGTTCTTGATGTCGTCGGCGCCGCGACCCCACACGTAGCCGTCCTTGATCAGACCGGAGAAGGGCGGCTGCGACCACTGCTCTGGTTCGCAGGGCACAACGTCCATGTGCGCCATCACCACCAGCGTCGGCCCGGGTCGCGAGCCCTGCAGGCGGGCGACGAAGTTCTGCCGCTCCGGCCATTCGCCGACCACTTCGCCCTCCACCCCGTGAGCGGCGAAGTAGTCACGTAGGAAGTGCGCCACGGCGGTCTCGTTGCCGGGCGGGTTGGTGGTGTTGATCTGGATGAGGCGCGAGAGCAGCTCCGCCGTCTCGCGCCCCGACTCGTCCGATGCTGCGTCGCTGGCCCACGCTGCCGCCACGGTCTCTCCTCTCCTCGACCGCCGGTCCTGGCCGGCCCGCCATACGACAATCATATCCGGTGCCGGTCGCCCTGCGGCGACCGGCACCGAAAGCGCCCGCGCTCAGTTCCGACGGCGGCTTGAATGCGCTATGCTACCGACTCGTACAGACGAGCGCGCCGCCGCGGAGAAGTGGCCGAGAGGCTGAAGGCAGCCGCCTGCTAAGCGGTTAAGGGGGCGTAAACCTCCTTCCCGGGTTCGAATCCCGGCTTCTCCGCCACTCTCTTCCCTACCCGACCACCCCTCTCCGTCAGCCCGCTTCCAGCCCCGGCCGTTGCGAGGTATACTGCTCTCCCCTGTGCGCCTGTAGCTCAGCTGGATTAGAGCGTCGGTCTACGGAACCGAAGGTCGGGAGTTCGAATCTCTCCAGGCGCACCAGCATTTCCCCTACATACGTCGGCCATTCGGCCGCGGCCGAATGAATTACCTGTGAGCTACGGTGTCACCTACATCGTCCACGCCGTCTCTCGACAACACCTGGGTCTATGGCATAGGGTCCGCGCAGTCGATGGCGGGCGAGCGCTCAGCAGGCTGGCTGGCCGAAAAGGGTGGTCTAGGTGGCCGAGAGGCAGCGCAGCGACCAGCGTTCCAGAGTGATCGCCGCGTATGCCGTTCTGGCCATCTTGCTGGCGGTCGCCATGTTCGACTTCCGTGGGATCGACTACCGCTCTCCCAGCAACTCGGGCATGGACCTCGTGAAGTACCGGGCCATGGCGGCTGCGGCGCCCAGCATCAGTGCGCACGCACCAGCACCGTACGCCCGGCGGATCGCCGGCCCCTGGCTTGCAGGCATACTGCCGATGTCGGATCCGTTGGCCTTCAGGCTCCTCAACACCTTGGCTGCAGCTCTTCTGATGGCAGGACTGTTCACCTGGATGCGCGCCGAGGGTGTGAGCGTGGAGGTCGCCACGTTGATGACGGGCGTGCTGGCCTTCAGCAAGACGACGCTGGGATTCCAGCTGTATGACTACTTCCAGCTCAACGACACGTTCGCGTTGGCGCTGTTGTGTTGGTCGGCCGTAGCGGTGATGCGGCGACGATGGCTGCTGGCCTCGTGTCTCATTCTGGTGTCGGTCCCGTTCCGCGAGACCCTGCTCGTGATGGTCCCGGCCGTCCTCTGGCTGGCCTGGGAGAGCAGGGGGACACGACGCACGAAGCTCGTGTGCGCAGTCGGTGCCTGCCTAGTGATCGGCGAATACGCCTTGCTGCTGAGCGCTATCCCGGCCGTGGGAGGCGTCTCGCTGGCTCACGGGTTCAGGATGAACGTCCTCAAGTATGCGCATCTGGGCAACCTCTTCAGGCTCTTGTTCAACACGTATGTCCCCCTGGCTCTCATACCTCTCGTGTTCTGGCGACGATCTCTCGCCTGGCTCAATGCCCGTCGCTGGCTTGTCGTCCTCTGCCTGGCCACGGTACTGTCGTCCAACTTCGGGGGTGACACGGAGAGGCTCCTCGTGCCGGTGTTTCTCGTGCTGCTCGTCATGTGCGCACACCTGGTCGAACAGGTGTCGCACCACGCAAGCCTGCTCGCCGGCGCCGCCCTGGTCGCGGCTGTGTGCGCCAGTCTGGGCCGCGTCGAGACCCAAGTGCGGGTGCCCCTGTCGGCCTCGATCGCTCTCTCGGTCGGCTGCACCTTCGCGGTCGCAGCGCTCTGGATGCTGTTGAGACAGCCGTCCGAAAGCCTCCCTGGCCAGAGCAGCACGTTCTGAGGCCGCCCTGCGGGGAAGCTAGACCAGAGCGCCTATCGCACTAGGGTCCGCTCCTCATCCAGAACGGGAACGCCTGCCCCCGACACCCTCTAGTGAGAGAAGCGACGGTCAGCGCCGTCCGGGTCTAGGGAGAGAGCGTGAGTCCACGACCACAAAGCAAGCGCCCGCTGCGTCTGGTTTGCCTCCTGGTATCGGCCGCCTGTGCCCTGCTCGTCCTTTGGATTCCAGCGGCGCTCGCCGGCTCACCGGAGGACCTGAGCTGGACCGTCTCCGACTCGCAGACCGGCGCGAGCGATGCGACGTACGCCTTCGCCCTAACGACGACCAGCACCGCCACCATCACCAAGATCACCGTGACCCTCCCCCGCGGCACCGACGGCAGGCCCTGCATCGGCACGGTGTACGGGCTCGGTGCCGGCACCGTGGCCCTGGTCGGCGATCAGCTCAGCTACACGCTCGCGACCGCTGCTGCCATCCCTGCCCGCACGCACATCGCGATCTCGTTCGCCGGCCTCACCAACACACGCACAGCAGGCGCCCACGTCGCGACCGTCACCACCTACGACGGCGTCGAGGCAGTGGAGACGCACCCCTCCTCAGTGGTCGCGTTCGACTGCGCCTCGACCGGAGTGACCGTCACGGTCGCCGAGACCCTCACCGTGGCCGGTGGCCAAGCGTCGGCACAAGACCCGGCGGCCGGCCCAACAGTGCGCAGCAACGCAGTCGGCCGCTACACGGTCGTCGCATACCCACCCGACCAGAGCGGCTTCGTCACCTACGTCGTCACACCAGGGTACTGAAGCCGTCCGGAACCGGCCGTCCTCGAGCCGCGCTGGTCTGCCCTCATCGCACCTTGGCGACGTGCTCCGACCACATGACAAGCCGTCGTCTTGCGCTAGACTGGCGCCGAGCAGGATCGGCTGTGCGCCCGCGCTGCGGGCCTCCGCCGACAGTGCCAGTCGATGCGGGGGTGAGCAGTGGCGTTGGCGGACATCGTCCTCGAGCAGATGCGCACGGGGGTCATCGCCGTCGACCACGCCGGCGTCGTTTCCCTTTACAACCATGCCGCCCA
>PMKX01000148.1 GCA_003158705.1 Actinomycetota bacterium | reverse complement strand
GGCATCGGCGCCGACACGACCATGATCATCGGCAACGGCTACACCAAGCACCACGCGGCCATCTCGCTGAACTGCGTACGCGAGTCCCCGATCCTGATGGAGATCTTCAAGGAGACCTACTCGACCGGCGCCGGCAATGCCGAGCCGGTGAACATGCGCGCCTAGCACCGCGACCGAGTAGCAGACCATGACGGCGGCGGACGGGCCGGCAGTGTTACACGTGAAACACTGAGCCCGTCCGCCGCCGACGCATCTCGGCCATGACGGCCGCCCACCAGCGCCGCCGGGGTTTGCGCCGCAGCCGGCCGGCGCACTGCTACAATGGTGCACCGCCCATGGCCGTGCCTGCCTTGAGCTCGGCCTTCTCGGAGGGATCGTCGTGAACAGCGAAGACGTACAACGAGCACTTGCCGCAGTGAAGGATCCGGAACTCGGACGCAGCCTGGTCGACCTGGGCATGGTGCGCGACATACAGGTGGACGACGAGCGCGTGGGCGCCACGATCGTGCTCACCACTGCCGGCTGCCCTTTGCGCAATCAGATACGCGCCGACGCCGAACAGGCGCTGCAGACCATCGCCGAAGGCCGGCGCGTGGAGGTGAAGCTCGACGCCATGAGCTGCGACGAGCGCGACGAGATGGCTGCCCGGCTCTCAGCGCGCGACCAGCTCGTCGGCACCTTGTTCGGCCCCGGCTCCAAGACGCGCACTATCGCCGTGGCAAGCGGCAAAGGTGGCGTGGGCAAGTCGACGGTCACCGCCAACCTGGCCGTGGCTCTGGCCCAGCTCGGTCAAGCGGTCGCCCTCATCGACGCCGACGTGTACGGCCCTACCATCCCCCTGATGATGGGCCTCCCGGCCGTGAAGCCGGATGTGCACGAGGGCAAGATCGTGCCACCCGAGAGTCACGGCGTGAAGGTGGTCTCGATGGGCTTGTTCCTGGCCCAGAACGAGCCCGTAATCTGGCGCGGCCCAATGCTCGGCCGCGCCATAGAGCAGTTTCTCAGCGATGTGCTCTGGGGCCGCCCCGACTTTCTGCTCATCGACCTGCCACCCGGCACCGGCGACATAGCGCTCACCGTGGCGCAGATGATCCCCGCCGCTGAGATGATCATCGTCACCACGCCGCAAGAGGCGGCCTCCAAGGTGGCCATCAAGGCCGCCCGCATGGCCGAGCTCACCAAGCATCGTCTGCTCGGGGTCATCGAGAACATGGCCTACTTCATCTGCCCCAACTGCCACGCGAAGCACTACATCTTCGGTCGCGGCGGCGCCTTCGAGATCGCGCACACCATGGGCACACAGCTGCTGGGCCGCATCCCGCTCGACGAGCAGACGCGGGCAGGCGGTGACGAGGGCCGGCCGGCGGCGCTCGACCCAGGCTCGGCGGTCGGCGCCACCTTCCGCGAGATGGCGCAGACCGTGATCGGCAAGGCGGCCCAGGAACCGGCCGCCCCTGCCGGCGGCCCCGACCTCGACGCGTAGCGAGCGGCCGTGTAGCCAGCGCGCGCACCCGGTAGCGAGCGGTTCTGTAGTCAGCGCGCGCACCACATAGCGAGCGGGCCGCGAGGCGAGCGCGACACGCCTCGCGGCCGAGCACGACTCGCTCGCACTTGCCGGCAGGACGATGCACCTGCCAGGAGCCCTTCCATCCGTCAAGTCCGCACTCAGCCATGCCGATGATGTCGATATGACATCCAGTCGAACATGCGTGCTGCGGCTTGCCCACGCGCGGCGAAGCTGCCATGTTCGCTGAGCCGACCGACTCGCCGGCGCCCGGCAGCGTACGCCGACCTGACTCGCTCGTCGAGGCCCTGGCCGCGACCGCCCGTCTTGTCTGCCTGCAGACGCGGGCGGTAGCCTGCACGATCTCGCGCCTCGACGGCAGGCAGGCCCGCGTGCTCGTGAGCGTGCGGCGCGGGCTGCGCCACGAGGCCTCAGAAGGGGTGGTCTGGCAGGTAGCGTCCTGCCCGCTCGCCGCTCAAGCCGTCGCCAGCGGGCAGCCGGCCATGGCGGGGCGCCTCAACGATCCCCGTCTTTCCGACCATCTGCGCGAGGAGCACTTCCAGCGCCTCAGCTACGCCAGCACGGCCCTGATCCCGCTCACGTTCCAAGGCCAGACCGTGGGTCTGCTCGAGTTGCTCGACACGCGCTCACGCGAGTTCGAGCCGATCCTCGCCGACGTAGTCGCTGTGGGTACTCTGATCGCCGCCGCCCTGGCCCCGCCGAGCGGGATCCTCGCGGGGGACGGGGCTCTGCGTGAGCTGGTCGCGCTCGGCACGGTGGTGACCAAGTCGCGCGACCCCGCCACTCTCGTGAATGCCATCGCGGAGCGCCTCATCGAGGCTGTCGGCGTCACCTGCTGCGAGATCTTCAGGGTCGAGGACGACGTCTTGCGCTGCAAAGTGAGCCTCGACATCCGGCCGGACTACGCCGACGACAATGCCAGTGACCCGGCAGAGCTCGAGTTGTTCCCGAGCACCGCCCACGCCTTGCGCGCCGGTGAGGTGCTGGTCATCGCTGACCCCGGCGACCCGCGCCTCAGCGCCCAAGAGCAGCGCATGTTCGAGCGCTGGGGCTTCGCCAGCCAGCTTTCCATCCCGCTGCACATCGAGGAGCGCACCGTGGGCCTCATCGACCTCTTCGACGTCCGTGCGCGGGACTACTCGGAGCACCTCGACTTCGCGCGCAGCGTGGGGCAGATGGTGGCCGGAGCCTTCGACAACGTCCTGCTTCTCGATCGCCTCGAGGAGAGCAACCGCAGCCTGCGTCTGCTCGCCGACTCGGGCCTGGAGTTCGGCGCCTCACTCGTCCCCGAGAAGGTCTTGGAGACCGTGGCGCGCCGGATGTGCGTGGCGGGCGGCGCCCACACCTGCGACATCTACGCCGTCGACGGAGACGTGCTGCGCGGCCTTGTCAGCGTCGAAGGCGACGTCCTGGACGAGCAGTTCCCCGGCACGGTCTATCGCCTCGAGGACTTCTGGACCGCGCCCGAGGTGATCCGGCTCGGCGCGCCGGTCTCGGTGCCAGACATCGTTGCCGACAAGCGGCTCACGCCGTACGAACGTCAGGAGGATCTTCGCTTCGGGTATCGGGCGCTGGTCGAGTTCCCGCTCGTCACGCCCACCGCCGTGGTCGGCGTGGCCTGTCTGTATGCCAAGCGACCGGGTGAATTCGCCCAGCCCGACCTGCTGCGCGGCCTCGGGCAGGTCGCCGCTCAAGCGATGACCAACGCTGCCTTGTACCGCGACCTCGACAAGTACGCCGAACGGCTGCGGCTGGTGACCGAGGCCGGCATCGAGTTCTCGTCTTCGCTGGACCTCGGCGAGATCCTCACCTCTACGGCCCGCCGTCTCGGCGCCACTACGGGCACCTCCTGCTGCGACATCTACCGCCTTCATGGTGTCTCCCGCCTCGAATGCGTCGCCAGCATCCTCGACGGCGAGATAGACGAAGACTGGCTGAAGAGCGGCCCCGACCTCACGAACTGGCGCATCGCCCAACTCGCTGTCGAGAGAGGCAGACCCGTCGTGATCGAGTCGCCCGACGATCCTCGCTTGACGGAGTGGGAGCGCACCTGGATGCGCGAGTGGGACGAGCGCAGCGCCCTCATCGTACCGCTGACGGCCCACGACCAGGTGATCGGCGTGGTCGAGCTCTTCGCACGCCACGCCGAGCGTACGTTCAGCGCCGACGAGATCGCCACCGTCGAGGCCGTCTGCCGAGTGGCGGCGCTGGCGATCGCCAACGGCGACCTGTTCGAGCGGCTGCAGGAGCGCAACCGCGAGACCGAGCTTCTCAACGCGATCGCCCAGAAGACGGCAGCGAGCTTGCGCATGGACCAGATCGCCGCCGCCGCCGTGCAGGAGCTGCAGCCCATCGTGTGCTGGGACCAGAGCAACCTGCTGCTGTTCACGGCGGAGGGGATGTCGACGCTGTACACCTCGCTGCCGCAGGCGATGCGCTTCCAAGGGCTGCCGCTGGACGCTTGGCCGACCGACTTCTTCGAGCGCCTGAAGCGCGAGAAGGTCGTCGTGCTCGCCCTCCCCGAGGAGAGCCCCCTGGGGCCGGACCATCCGGCCAACGCCGACCTTCGAGCCGCCGTCAACATCGCCTTGTTCACTGAACGCGAGCTGGTCGGCTCGTTGAACCTCGGCAGCACCCAGCCCGGCGCCTACGACAACGTGGACCGCAGCCTGCTGGAGCGCGTCGGCACGCAGCTCTCGCTGGCGCTCAACAACGCCCGCCTCTATGAGGACATCAAGGACATGCACGTGAGCAACCTCGGCGCCCTCAGCACGGCCTTGAACGCCCGCGACTACTACGCGCTGGGGCACGCCGCCCGGGTCTCGACCTACATGGTGCTGCTCGGACGTCGTCTGGGCTGGGAGGCCGACCGCATCGCCGACGTGCAGCAGGCGACCTACTTGCACGACATCGGCAAGATCGCCGTGCCCGACAGCGTGCTCTTCAAGCCGGGCAAGCTCACGCCTCGTGAGGAGCTGGAGCTGCGCCGCCACCCCGTCACGAGCGCCGACATCCTGCGGCCGCTCTTCGGCGAGGAGCTGGCGCTTGCCGTGCGCCACCATCACGAACGCTACGACGGCGAGGGGTATCCCGACGGCCTCTTGGGCGCCTGCATACCCGAGATCGCACGAGCGATGGCCGTCGTGGACGCCTACGACGCCATGTCCTTCTCGCGGCCTCATCAGCAGGCGCTGCCGTACCCCGCCTGTCGGGACGAGCTGTGCCGCTGCGCCGGCCACCAGTTCGACCCTGGCATCGTGGACGCCTTCGTCGCCGTCCTCGACGAGCTGGACGAGAGGCGGCAGGCGGCCACGGCCGTGGCCAAGGAGGCCGCGGCCCGCATCGACGCCGCCGCCCACGCGCGTCTGCGCACCCGCCGCGACGAAGAGCGTCCCGAGTATGCACAGATCGCCGGCGTGCTGCGCGAGGTACGCGATGCACACCCCGGCGCCGTGTTCATCACGACGCAGGCGGATCTTGGTTCAGGCGTGGTGATAGTCGTCGACGCGGAGGACGACAGCGCCGTGAGGTCGCACATCGGTGAGCCGGTGCAGGGGTACACGGCCGGTGACATCGCCGCCGGCAGTATCGCGGACGCGAACGTGCTCACGGTCGACGAGTACGGCATCTGGGTGTGCGGCTTCGCCTTCCTGCGGCGTGACTCCGGCGAAGTGGAGGCGCTCGTCTGCGTCGACCAAGCGCCGAGCGACGAAGCTACGCCCGTCGCGGACGCGCACCGCCAAGGCGCCGCTCGGGCACTGGCTTCAGTGCTCAGCTCGGCCACGGCGCGCCTCGGCCGGGCTCGCGTGCAGGCGGTCACCGACGGACTCACCGGTCTCTACAATCGCCGTTACTTCGAAGAGCGCCTCGGCGAGGAGATCCAGCGGGCCCGTGAGCAGAAGAGACCCCTCTCGCTGCTCTTCTGCGACATCGACGATTTCAAGGGTTTCAATGACAAGCATGGCCATGCGGCCGGCGACCAAGCCCTCAAGACCGTCGCCAATGTGATCGAGGCCTCGCTGCGCCAGATCGACCTGGCGGCCCGTTTCGGCGGCGAGGAGTTCACCGTGGCTCTCGTCGACACCGATGCCGCCGGCGCCTTGGAGGTCGCAAAACGAATCCGCGCCAGCGTGGCCGGCGAGCGCCACGCTGCCGGCGCACCGCTGACGATCAGCATCGGCGTCGCTAGCTTCCCCGACAGCGCCGTCGCCAAGGATCAGCTGCTCGACAAGGCCGACTGGGCCATGTACCTCGCCAAACGCCAAGGCAGAGACCGCGTGGTCGCCTTCGCCACGGAGTCGATGACTCCGCCCGCGGACGCCTAGCAGGCACATTCCTACACCTGACGGTCCCTTCGGTGGACACGCGCTCATCGACGTGTAGAATTGGTTAACTTCGACCGGAGAGGCCGGTCACGACCAGGGTGGGGATGTGAGCGAAGCCGACGGAATCGCCTGGCTACGTCTGAAGGAGACGGCAGCGCTGCTGGGCGTGAGTCTCAACACGCTGCGGCGCTGGAGCGACGCCGGCAAGATCATCTCCTACCGTAGCCCAGGTGGTCACCGTCGCTTCAAGCGCTCCGACGTCGAAGACCTGCTCGCCGGCCAAGCGACGCCCGGCACCGTCCCGAGCATGGTCGCGTCCTCCGTCACCGGCAAGCTCACGTCGAGTGACGCGGCAGCCCTGCGGAGCGCCCTCGGCATCATCGCCCGTGTCAGCACCGAGGGCCTCGGTGTCTCGTCTTGCCTCGTCGCCCTTGTCAACGGCGCCACGCTCACGGCGGTGGCCGAGCATACCCAGGTGGCCACGCCACGCTTGGTGGTGCTCGGCGACTCGATCCCGCTCGAAGAGGCACCCCTGGCGGCGCGCGTGGCCCGCGACGCACGTCGAGTGGTCATACCCGACCTCGCTGCCACCACTGCTCTCTCCGACCGCGAGGCCGCCCTCTATCGCGCCTGCGGCGACCGCGCGCTGCTCTGCCAGCCCATCTACATCGGCAGGCAGGTCGTCGGCGTGCTGGAGCTCGCCGAGTCGCGCCTGCCGCGCAGTTTCACAGGACCCAACATCGCCTTCGCCGAGTTCATGGCCCGCCAAGCGGCGGCGATCCTGCAGCGCCATGCGGATGGCGCAAGCGAAGCCAAGGTCTTTGCGGCGGGGGTCGCGGCCCCCGAGGGCCGTGACCCCCGCCTCGTCGTCGCCTCGCGCCCCTTGGCGCAGGCTGCCGTGGACGTGCCGCCGCCCCTCGCCGACAGCCGCGAGACGCTGCGCACCATCGCCGCGCGAGTCACGCAGACCCTCGGGGCCAGCGGCTGCCACGTGCTGGCCCTGGACGCGGCACAGGCCACATTCGAGGTGATGGTCGGCTACGGCGAAAGCTCCGCGCATGCCGCCCGCGAAGGACAGCGCCTCCCGCTCGCGGAGCTGCCGGAGGCACGAGCCGTGGCCACCAGCGGCCGCCACATGACTGGCGAGGCGCTGCCGGAACGGATCGCGGCAGGTGAGCAGGTACCTTCGGGCGGGGGCGGCAGCCAGACCAGCTACCTCTGCGTGCCCCTGGCGCTGGGCAACGAGATCCTCGGCGTCATGGAGGTCTACGACCTGCACCAAAGCCGTGCCTATGACCACCAGGAGATCGACCTGGTGCAGGCACTGGCGAACGTCGCCGCCCTGACGCTGCACACCTCACGCGTACATCACCGACTGGCAGCCACGGCGACCGACCTCTCCGAGCTGCTCACAACAGCCGTCGACCTGACGCAGTCCAGCGCCGTGGAGGGCCTGCTGCGCTCATTGGCGCGCGAGCTGGCCACGGCCGCAGGAGCCGCCACGTGCGCCGTACACAGATCCGGCAACGACGGCCTCACGGTGGTGGCGAGTTTTGAGCACGGCTCGTTTGTCGCCGAGCGCGCCGGCTTGACCTGGACCACCGGCGGCGGCGCGGCCGCAGCGGTGGCCGCGAGCCTGGCGCCGGCGCTGGTCGACGACGTGAACGCTCCTTCTCTGGACGACGGATTCCGTAAAGCAGCAGTGGCGAGCACGGCCGTGGCCTGCGTCGCTCTGCTGCCGCTGGCGTTCGGCGACCAGTTCGTCGGGCTCGTCACGCTCGGCTTCGACGCGCCTCCCGACCTCGAGCGCCTGTACGTTGAGAACCGCCTCACTCTGCAGATGGCGGCGGCGGCGCTGCTCAATTTCGACCTCGCGGCCACCTTCGAGCGCCGCGCTCACGACCTCTCTCTGGTGTTCGAGGCGAGCCTGCAGGACGGCGCCGTGCTCAGCACCGACGACGTGCTGCACACCGTGGCTCGCCGCATGGCCGAGCTCACCCACAGTCCCGTGGCCGACATCTACGCCGTGGAGGGCGAGGTGGTGCGCGCCCTCGTCAGCTACGACGGTGGCGCCTTCGACACCGACTGGGAGGGTGTGACCGTGCCTCTGGCGCGCTACCCATGCAGCAAGCTCGCCGTCGAGAGCGGCCACATCACGGTCGCGGCCAGCCTCGACGACCCCATACTCACGCCGGAGGGTCGCTATTCGCTCGAGAAGTGGGGCTACCAGTCGCAGCTCTCGGTGCCCCTCGTGGCTCGAGGGCAGGTCGTGGGTCTGGCCGAGCTCTCCGACAACGTGCCGCGCGACTTCCATGACGAGCTCGAGCTGGTCCTGGGATTGAGCCAGGTGGCGGCCAACGCGCTCGAGAACGCGGCTCTGTTCGAGCAGATCGAGCGTCGCAACGCCATCCTGCGCGAGCTGGTGGAGCTCGGCTCCACGATCACGCGCACACGCGACATCGACTCGCTTCTGCGCGCCGTGGCCGATCGTCTGCTGAGCACGGTCGATGCCGCCAACTGCGACATCTTCAAGCTCGAGGGCGACCAGCTCCGCTGCATCGCCAGCTTCGGCCGCAACGGCTATGACGACCGACCCGTAGGAGACGCCCTCGACCTCAGCCGCTACCCGGCCACCGGCGCGGCTCTGGCCCAGCGCGAGGTGCTGGTGATCGCCAGTCCGGAGGACGACCGGCTGGGCGACGACGAGCGCGCCGCCTACCGCGAGCTCGGCGTCGCCAGCGAGGTGTGCATCCCGGTCGCGGCCGGTGACGAGCTCTATGGTCTCATCGACATCTCGGACACCCGCGCACGTGACTACGCCGAGTGTCTGGACTTCCTCAAGACGGCCGGCCAGATGGTGGCCGGTGCCTTCGCCAACGTCCTGCTGCTTGACCAGCTCGAGCATCGCACGCGCGTGCTGCGCGAGCTGGTCGAGCTGAGCGCCCTCGTCTCCCAGATCCGCCAGCCCGACAAGCTCTTGAGCACCATCGCGGGACGCCTGCGCGAGACGCTCGAGGCGGCCGACTGTGACATCTTCGCCAGGCACGGCGACCGGCTCGAGTGTCTGGTGAGCGTCGACCGCAACGGCCTGGACGAGAGCGTCGTCGGCCACGTGCTCATCACCGAGAAATTCCCGATGACCGCGGCCACCATCGAGACGCGCAACGTTCTCGTCATGTCGAGCCTGGACGATCCGCGGCTCACCGACGAAGAGCGCGAGGACCTGGCCGAGTACGGCTACCAGAGCGACCTCTGCATCCCTCTGGTAGCGGGCGACACGGTCGTCGGCTTCATCGACGTCTTCGACACCAAGCCGCGCGACTTCGCCGAGTTCGTCGACTTCATGAAGAGCGTCGGCCAGATGGTCGCCGGCGTGATCGAAAACGCGCAGCTACTCGCCGACCTGGAGCGCAACAACCGGCAGCTCACCATGCTGGTCGAGTCGGGGCTCGAGTTCGGCGCCACGCTGGATCTCGACACGGTGCTGAGCTCCATCGCCAATCGCATGTGTGCCGTCACCGGCGCCGATTGCTGCGACGTCTACGCCCTCGAAGACGAGACGCTGCGCGGCCTCGTCAACGTCGACCAAGGCGTCGCCGACGCTGACTTCGCCGGCATAAGGTATCGGCTCGCCGACCTCGCGCTTGCCACGGTGGCCTGCGAATCACGCGCGCCGGTGGCGTGCTACGACTGCACCACCGACGAGCGCCTCACCGAGTTCGAGCGCCGCGAGTGGCTGCGCTGGGACTTCCGCGGCAGCCTGCGCCTGCCGCTCATCCACCGCGGCGAGGTCGTGGGCATGGTCAGCGTCTTCGATCGCCGGCCGCGTGAGTTCGAACGCGTCGACCTGCTGCAGGGCTTGGCGCAGATCGCCGCCAGCGCACTGGTCAATGCCACGCTCTATCAGGAGATCGACAAGAGCGCCGAGCGCTTCTCGCTCGTCAACCGCCTCGGCATGGAGTTCTCTTCCATCCTCGACCTGCAGCAGGTGCTCTCCTCGGCGGCCCGCAACCTGGGCGCCATCGCCAACGTGCCCACGTGCCGCGTCTACACGCTGGTGGGTGACCGGCTCGTGTGTGCGGCCAGTATCAGTGACGAGCACGGGGACGAATCGTGGACCGGGCGCGACTTCGGGCGCGATCAGCTCGGGATAGTGCGAGCGGCCATCAGCAGCCGGCGGCCGGTCGCCGTGGCCGGCCTCGACGACGGGCGCCTCAGCGCCGGGGACCGGGAGTCCATGCGCGCCCACGGCGACAAGAGCGAACTCGTCGTGCCCTTGATCGCCAAGGACGAGGTGATCGGCGCCGTGGAGCTGCTGGAGACGCGTCGCGAGCGCATCTTCAGCCAGGACGAGATCGCCACCGCCGAAGCCGTCTGCCGGGTGGCCGCACTGGCCATCGACAACGCCAACCTCGTCGAGCACCTCAACTTGCGCAACCGCGAGACCGAGGTCCTCAACGCGATCGCCCAGAAGACGGCCGCAAGCCTGCACATGGACGAGATCGCCGCCGCCGCCGCGCAGGAGCTCCAGCCCATCGTGCCTTGGGATCAGAGCAATCTGCTGCTGTTCACGGCGGAGGGGATGTCCACTCTGTACACGTCGCACCCCACAGCGTTGCGCTTCGAAGGGCTGTCGCTCGACGTCTGGCCGGCCGTGTTCATCGAGCGCCTGAAGCGCGAGAAGGTCGTCGTGCTGGCCGTCCCCGAAGAGAGCCCCTTGGGGCCCGACCATCCGGCCAACGCCGACGTGCGCTCGGGCATAAACATCGCCTTGTTCACCGAAGGCGAGCTGGTCGGTTCGCTGAACCTCGGCAGCACCCGGCCCGGCGCCTACGACAACGTCGACCGCAACCTTCTGGAACGCGTCGGTACTCAGCTCTCGCTGGCGCTCAACAACGCCCGCCTCTACGACGACATCACCCGCATGCACTTCAGCAACCTCAAGGCGCTGAGCTCGGCCTTGAACGCCAAGGACTACTACACCCTTGGCCATGCTGCCCGGGTGGCCGCCTACATGCTCCTGCTCGGCGCCGAGCTCGGCTGGTCGCCGGCCCTCCAGAAGCAGGTGGAGGAGGCAGCCTACCTGCACGACATCGGCAAGATCGCCGTCTCGGACCGCATCCTGCTCAAGGCCGCCTCTCTCAGCGACCGCGAGTGGGAGTTCATGCGCCAGCACCCGGTCTTCAGCGCCGACATCATCCGGCCCCTCTTCTCCGACGAGCTCGTCGCGGGTGTGCGCCACCACCACGAGCGTTTCGACGGCCACGGCTACCCGGACAACCTTGCCGCAGAGGCGATTCCCCAGATCGCCCGCGCCATGTGCGTCGTGGACTCCTACGACGCCATGTCGTTCCGCCGGCCCTACCGGCAAGCTCTCTCCTATCCCGAGGCGCGGGCTGAGCTCCGGTCGTGCATGGGCACGCAGTTCGATCCCGACATCGCCGCCGCCTTCTTGCGCGTGCTCACGCGCCTCAGCCGCCGCCACACGCAGGCGCTGGCCGTGGCCCGGCAGGCCGCGGCGCGCATCGATCCTGCCAAGCACGCTCTCCTGCGCACCGCCGAAGACGAGCAGCGGCCAGAGTACAAGGAGATCCAGGCCGCGCTGCGCGAAGTGCGTGAGCAGAACCCCGTCGCGCGCTTCATCACCACGCTGGCCCCAGCCGGCAAGCGTTTCGTTCTGGTCGTCGACTGCGAAGAAGGGCCGCTGCACTCCACGCTCGGGGACGAGGCCTTCACGGACGATGAGATGCTCGAGATCTTCGCCGGCGGCCAGCCAGACCGCAACGTGCTCGCCGTGGACGAGTTCGGCGCCTGGGTGAGCGGCACTGCGCCGGTGTGCGACGAGAACGGCAACGTGGTGGCCCTCGTCTCGGCCGATCTGGCGCCCACGGCCGCCGACACACGCATGGGCGGCCTCACCAGCGACGTCACCAAGAGCTTCGCCTCGCTCCTGCACTCGGCCGCCACGTACGCAAGCCGGGCTGAGTTCGATGCCGTCACCGATGGCCTCACCGGGCTGTACGGCCATCGCTACCTGCACGAGCGTCTCGACGAGGAGATCGAGCGTGCGGCGACGCAGGACAGGTCGCTGGCGCTGCTCGTCTGCGATCTCGACCAGTTCAAGGAGTTCAACGAGCGCCACGGGCACAGCGCCGGCGACAACGTGCTGCGCCGCGTCGCCCACGTGGTCGAGAGCTGTCTGCGCGGCACCGACCTGGCCGCCCGTTACGGCGGCGAGGAGTTCGCCGCCGTGCTCATCGACACGGACCTGACGGGAGCCCTCGACGTGGCTGAGCGCATCCGCCTCGGCGTGCGCGCCCTGCGGGAGGACACCAACGGCGAGACGATCACCATGAGCATCGGCGTGGCCGCCTGCCCGGCCGATGCCACCTCCCGGGAGCAGCTCGTGGACAAGGCCGATTGGGCCACCGACTTGGCCAAGCGACGGGGTCGTGATCAAGTCGTGGCGTTCGCCGACCAGCGAAAAGCCCGGCGGGCCGCGCGGCAAGGCGACTACGCGAGTGCGATGGCGCGCTTTGCGGCGGCGCAGGAGCGCCTGCAGCAGGCGCAGACGCTGGCGCTCGAACACCTGGCCGTGGCCATGGCGCGCGAGCTGGGCCTCACGCCGGCCGAGGTCAAACGAGTGGCGACCATGGCGCGCCGCGGGGTCACCGGCAAGGCGCCGGCGCCCAGCCGAGGCAACGGTCACAACCTGGTGCCGCGCATAGTCGCCGTGGCCACCGCCTACCACGAGCTGGCCACGACGAGCAGCTCACCGGCGGGGCGGCGGCAGAAAGAGAGCCTGAAGCAGCTTCGCCGGCGCGGCGAGGAGTTCGAGCCCGACCTCGTGGCCGGCCTCGAGCGCGTTCTCGCTCAGAAGAGCTAGAAGACAACCGGCCCTGGCATCCCCTCCGACCCGCCTTGCCGTGCGGGTGGTCCGGGGCGCCAGGGCCGCGACTCTGCTCCCGACCGTCGCGCGGCGCTGCCGAAGCGGCGCCGCGCCCGTGTCACACGGTCAGGAACGAGCAGAGGTACTCACCGATCTTGGGTTCGGCCGTGCTGCATTCGAGCGTGTTGAGCAGGCGGTAGAGACATTGATCGTCACTGACCACGACGGCACCGACGTCCTTGTACCGTGCCAGGATCGCATCCGCAACTTGGTTTCTCTCCGCTAGTGTCATGCCGCCCCCGCTTTCCGCGCTGTACTAACGATGTCGTCACCGGAGCGGCAAGCTACATGGAACGGGCGTCTATGATGTCCGCCTGGGCAACGGATTGGACCCGCGGGTGAGACTGCTGGGAGCAGCGGTCAGGCGGCCGCGGCGGTCAGGAGGGCGATGCGGGCAGGTTGCCGGACTTCTGGGCGGAGAGGCCGGCGAGCACGCCGGCGGCGGCGCGCACGGCCACCCGACCCAGGCGGCCGTCGCGGTCCAAGCCGGGGTCGAGGCCACAGATGTCCACGCCGGCCACACGACCGCGCGAGACCACGTCCAGGGCCCGCAGAAGCTCGCGTGCACTGAGGCCGGCGGGCTCGCGTCTGGCCTCGCCGCCGGCCGCCGCATCGAGCACGGCGAGGTCGAGCGACACATACAAAGCCTCCGTGCCGGTGGTCGCCAGCTCGAGCGCCTCCTGAGCGACGGCGGCTATGCCCATCTCCTCCACGTCGGCGACCGTGAAGAAGGTGCTGCCCAGCTCGTCAACGACGGCGCGCTCCAGAAGCGGCCGGCGGCCGCCGCAGATACCTATCTGCACGAACGCGCTGGGCTCGACCACGCCCAGCTCGAAGGCGCGCGCCCACTGCGAGCCGGCCGCGTACTTGGGCGCGAAGGCCAGGTCGAACAGCGAGTCGAAGGTGACTATGCCCAACTTGCCGCTGAGCTTGGCGCTGAGCACCTGCAGCACCGGAATAGGCACCGAGTGGTCGCCGCCGAGCACCAGCGGCACGGCGCCGGCGGCGAGTATGTCGGCGAGCTTCTCGTGTGCGCGCAGGTACGTGGTCTCGATGGCGCTGCCGTCTACAGCCACGTCGCCGTGGTCGACGATCTTGAGCCGCTCCAGATCGATGAGCTCGCCCTCGCCGCCAGGCAAGTGCGCGAGGCCTCGCGGCAGCGAGTAGCGGCGCGATTGACGGCGCAGGGCGGCCGGCCCGCGGCCGACGCCGCTGTCGATGTTGCTGTGCAGCGGTATGCCCAGCACGGCCACATCGGCGCCGACCAGCTCGGCCGGTCCTGTGGCCAAAGGTGTCTCCATGAAGGTAGGCACGCCCGGGTACAGCTCGGGCAATTCTGATGGGGCGGCCCGACCGGCGCCGCCGGAGGCGGCCGCTCGCCGGGCCGCCCTCTCCCACGCCTGCCGCACCTCGATGTGGTCCACGAGCCGCGCGCCTCTTACCAGCGGCGGGTGGCGCGCTGCGCGGCCACCGCTTCCTCGTCGAGCGTCACGCCCAGACCCGGGCCCTCGGGCACCTTGACGAACGACACGCCGTCGACGACCTCGGTGGCCAGCCCACTGCCGAGGTCACGCGTGAAGCCGCCTGGCCGCCAAGGCACGTCGGCATCGCAGTGAACGGCGTTGGCCAGAGCGGCGCTCAGGTGGAAGTGCGCCGCCAGGCCCACCGAGCTCTCGCCCATGTTGCCCATCATCACGGTGATGCCGGCCGCCTCGGCGATGGCGTTCACCTTGAGCGCGTTGAGGATGCCGCCCGTCTTCATGAGCTTGACCACGAACATGTCGCAGGCGCCGGCCTTGGCCGCCGCCAGCGCCTCGCGCGGCCCGCGCACGCTCTCGTCCAAGGCGATGGGCACGTCCACCCGCTCGCGCACCCAGCGGGCCGCCTCGAGGTCGTCCATACGCACCGGCTGCTCGGCAAACTCGATGCCATATGGCTCGAGCAGCTTGATGGCGCGCACGGCCGTCTTGGCGTCCCACCAGCCCTGGTTGGCGTCCACCGTGATGCGGGCGTCGGGTCCGGCGGCCTCGCGCACAGCGGCGACGCGCTGCTCGTCGCGCTCAGGCGCGTCGCCGGTCTTGATCTTGAACACGGTCATGCCGGCGGCCCTCAGCTTCTTGGTCTTGGCGGCCAGCACCTCGGGCTCGTCCCAGCCATAGGCGATGACCTCCGTGAGCCGGTCGCGCGTGCGGCCGCCGACCAGATCGCAGAGCGGCCGCCCGAGCGCNNGGACTATCTCCTCGATCTGGAACGGGTCGCGGCCGATGACGGCCGGCCCGAGATACTCGTTGATGACGTCTTGGACTGACCACAACGTGTCGCCGGTGAACTCGTAGGCCGGGCACGCCTCACCGATGCCCACCAGACCTTCGTCAGTCTCCACCCGCACCAGATTGCAGGGGCTGATGGCCAAAGCCGAGGAGGCGATGACGAACGGCTCCTCCAGCTCCAGCTCGAGACAGTCGACGTGCACGGCAGTGATCTTCACCGCAGGCTCCGCTCTGGCGTGGGGACGGGTCGCCACGGAGTCTACTCTATGGAAGCCGCGGCCGGAATTGGCCGCCAGCGCACAGACGCCTCACAGGGTACGGGGAGCGCGCGCCGAACCTGCACGTGTCGCACCCGAATCTAGATTCGCGAAGCAACAAGGAGGGGCCATGGCAGTAGGAACCTACCCGGTCGACCTGCAGGTCGAGCGTCCCGAGACGAGCAAGCGCATGTGGGCACTCTTCACGGTCATCATCCCGATCAAGCCGATCATGCTCATCATCAACATGATCGTGTTGTACATCTTCATGATCGGCGCCATGGCCGTGTTCTTCGTCAGCCAGTGGGCCGTCCTGTTCACCGGCAAGTACCCGGAGGGGTGGCACCGCTTCGTGGTGAAGGTGATCACTCAGGGCGAGAAGCTCAGCGTCTGGATGTACGGGCTGCGCGACGAGTTCCCACCGTTCGCGCCCTCGGAGGCCGCGTATCCGATGACGGTGACCATCCCGCATCCGGACACGAGCTCGCGCGGCTGGGCCATCATGACGATGCTCTTCATCAAGTACATCGCCCTCATCCCGCAGGTCTTCGTCCTCTACTTCGTGGAGCTGGCACAGTCGGTCGTCTGGTACCTCAGCCAGTGGGCCGTGCTGTTCACCGGCAAGTACCCGGAGGGGATGCACAGGTTCGTCGTGGGCGTGGACCGCTGGCAGTTGCGCGTCCAGTGCTTCTACCTGGGCCTGCGCGACGAGTACCCGCCCTTCAGCACGCTCTGACCGGCGCACTGTGTTGCCGCAGGCGCGGCTAAGCGGTATAAAGAGAAGTCCCCGCGAGGGGACTTCTCGTCGGTTGGGGCATTAGCTCAGCTGGGAGANNTCGTCGATGCCGATGTCGGTGAGCTGGATCATCGGCGCTGCAGGGTCGAGGCGCACTTGCTGCGAGCCGCAGAGCGGGCAGATGGGACGCGGCGCCTCAGTCATGAACTCGTCGCTGCAGGTCAGGCACGTGGCGGCGATGGGACGGCCGGCGAAGTGCAGCGTGGCG